>NZ_DASZKT010000092.1:0-13168 GCF_035552695.1 Actinospica sp. | reverse complement strand
CCGAAGCAGACCGTCGCCGAGCAGGACGCCGCGTTCGGCGCCCAACTGCACGACCGCGAGCCCGAGAAGTGCTGCGCGATGCGCAAGGTCGAGCCGCTCGAACGCGGCCTCGCTCCGTACACCGCGTGGATCAACGGCATGCGCCGCGTCGACGCCCCCACCCGCAAGGACATCCGCGTCGTCGACTTCGACGCCAAGCGCGGCATGGTCAAAATCTCCCCGATCGCCGCCTGGACCGACGAAGACGTCGAGTCCTACATCGAGCAGCACGGAGTGCTGGTCAACCCGCTCTTCCAGGACGGATACACCTCGATCGGCTGCGCCCCGTGCACCCGGCGCACCGCCCCCGGGGAGGACCCCCGGGCCGGTCGCTGGGCCGGATTCGCCAAGACCGAGTGCGGACTACACACATGAATGCCCTGACACGCGCCCACGAGCTCACCCACCTCGGCGTGCTGGAGGCCGAGGCGATCCACATCTTCCGCGAGGCCGTCGCGGAGTTCGAACGTCCGGTGCTGCTGTTCTCCGGAGGCAAGGACTCGATCGTGATGCTGCACCTGGCCGGCCTCGCCTTCGCCCCCGCCCCCGTGCCCTTCCCCGTGATGCACGTGGACACCGGTCACAACTTCCCCGAGGTTCTCGCCTACCGGGACATGGCCGTGGACCGGGCCGGTGTACGGCTGCTGGTCGCCGGCGTGCAGGAGTACATCGACGACGGCCGGCTGCACGAGCGCGCCGACGGCACCCGCAACCCGCTGCAGACCGTGCCGCTGCTGGACGCCATCCGCACCAACCGCTTCGACGCCGTGTTCGGCGGCGGTCGCCGCGACGAGGAGAAGGCCCGCGCGAAGGAGCGGGTCTTCTCAGTGCGCGACGAATTCGGGCAGTGGGACCCGCGTCGTCAGCGCCCTGAATTGTGGTCGCTGTACAACGGCAGGCACCGGCCCGGCGAGCACGTACGCGTGTTCCCGCTGAGCAACTGGACCGAACTCGACGTCTGGCAGTACATCGAGGAGCAGCGGATCGTCCTGCCGTCGATCTACTTCGCGCACCGCCGCGAGGTGTTCCGCCGCGACGGCATGTGGCTCGCCCCCGGAGCCTGGGGCGGTCCGAAGAACGGCGAGCCGACGGAGGTCCGCTCGGTGCGCTACCGGACCGTCGGCGACATGTCCTGCACCGGCGCGGTCGACTCGACCGCGCGCACCGTGCCCGAGGTCATCGTCGAGATCGCCGCGTCCACGCTGACCGAGCGCGGCGCGAGCCGGGCCGACGACCGGATGTCCGAAGCCGCCATGGAAGACCGCAAGCGCGAGGGGTACTTCTAGAGATGACCACACTTCAAGAGCCCCGGCTGAGCACGGGATCGCTGCTCCGCCTGGCGACCGCGGGTTCCGTCGACGACGGCAAATCGACCCTCGTCGGCCGGCTGCTGCACGATCTCAGAGTCGTGATGCCGGACCAGCTGGCCGCCGTCGAGCGCGTATCCCGCGAGCGCGGACTGGCCGCACCTGACCTGGCACTGCTCACCGACGGCCTGCGGGCCGAACGCGAGCAGGGCATCACGATCGACGTCGCCTACCGCTACTTCGCCACCGCCAGGCGCCGGTTCATCCTCGCCGACACGCCCGGCCACGTGCAGTACACCCGCAACATGGTCACCGGCGCCTCGACCGCGCAACTGGCGGTCATCCTCGTCGACGCGCGGCACGGGATCGTCGAGCAGACCCGCCGGCACGCCGCCGTCGCCGCGCTGCTGTGCGTGCCGCAGATCGTGCTGCTGGTCAACAAGATGGACCTGGTCGGCTTCGACAAGGACGTGTTCGCCGAGATCTCCGCGGACTTCGCGCGCTATCTCGAACGGCTCGGCGTGGACGACCCGACGTCGATCCCGATCAGCGCGCTGCGCGGGGACAACGTGGTCGAACCCTCGCAGGCCATGGACTGGTATCAGGGCCCGACGTTCCTGCAGCACCTCGAGGAGGTGCCGCCCGCGCCCGATCCCACCGAGCAGGCGGCGCGCTTCCCGGTGCAGTACGTGATCCGGTCCGGAGAGCGGGACTACCGCGGCTACGCGGGGCAGCTGGTGTCCGGCGTGCTGCGGCCCGGCGACGAGGTCGTGGTGCTGCCCGCGAACCGCCGCACGACGGTCGCGGGGATCGACATCGCCGGGCGTCCGGTGGACGAGGCCTTCGCGCCGCAGTCCGTCACCGTGCGGCTCACCGACAACCTCGACGTGGCCCGTGGCGAGCTCATCGCGGCGGCGGCCCTGTCGGCTCCCCAGCCCACCCGGGAGCTGACCGCGACCGTCTGCCACCTCTCCGAGCGCCCGCTCGGCGTCGGCGACCGGGTCCTGCTGCGGCACACAACCCGGACCGTGCAGGCCGAGATCACCGAGCTCGTACACCGGATCGACGTCGAGACGCTCGCCGCCACCAGTAACCCCGGCAAGCTGCGGGCCAACGACATCGCGCGGATCCGGCTGCGCACCGCCACGTCGATCGCCGCCGACAAGTACGCCGTGAACCGGCACACCGGCTCGTTCCTGCTGATCGACGCGGCGAGCGGGGACACCCTCACGGCAGGACTGATCGGCGGCCTGCTGTGACCGGACGCAGGAGGCTCGGCGCGCGGGCCGCCCTCGGCGCGGCGCTGCTCGGCCTGCTCGGAGGCTGCGCCCACGCCGCCGAGATGGAGCCGAGCTCCGCCGTCGCCGTCAACGCCACGGGCGGCACCGCGGCCACCTCACTGCGTCTCGGCTACTTCGCCAACCTGACCCACAGCACGCCGATCGTGGGCGTCGCAAAGGACTTCTACAGCGCGAAGCTGGGCTCGACGAAGCTCGGCACGAACACCTTCGCGGACGGCCCCGACGAGATGACCGCACTGCTCTCCGGCCAGCTGGACGCCGCGTACGTCGGCCCGTCGTCCGCGCTGAGCGCCTACACCGCCTCGCACGGCTCCGGCCTGAAGATCGTCGCCGGTGCCGAGATCGGCGGCGCGGAACTCGTGGTCGGGCCCGGCATCACGAGCGCCGCCGACCTGCGCGGCAAGACCCTCGCCGATCCGCAGCTCGGCAACACGCAGGACATCGCGCTGCGGTCCTGGCTGCTTCAGCAGGGCTTTGCGACGTCGCTGCAGGGCACCGGCGCGGTGAACGTCGAGCCGAGCAGCAACTCGACCACGCTCTCGCTGCTGCGCACCGGCCGGATCGCCGGGGCCTGGGTGCCCGAACCGTGGGCTTCGCGCCTGGTGCTCGACGGCGGCGGCCACGTCCTCGTCGACGAGCGCTCGCTGTGGCCGCAGGGCCGCTTCGCCAGCACGGTCCTCGTCGTACGCACCGACTACCTGGCCGCCCACCCGCAGACGGTCAGGGAACTGATCGAGGGCCAGGTCGCCGCGAACGCCTGGATCACCGCGCATCCGACGCAGGCCGAGCAGGTCGTGGAGAGCCAGGTCGCCGCGATCTCCAAGGTGACCCTGGAACCGGCCGTGCTCACCCGCGCCTGGAGCGAGCAGGCGGTGAGCAACGACCCGATCGCCGCCGGCCTGCGGACCGAGATACGGCACGCGGTGGCGGTCGGCCTGATGAAGAGCAGCACCTCCGTGTCCGGGATCTACGACCTGACCGCGCTCAACGAGGCACTCGCGGCGGCTGGGCAGTCGGCCGTAGGTGCAGACGGACTAGGCACCTCATGACCACTTCGGATTTCCTCGAACGCGCCGCACCCTCGGCACTCGCCGAGGCAGCGGCCGTAGCCCCGGCCCCGGCGGTCCGCTTGGAAGGGGTCTGCAAGAGCTTCGGCAGGGCGACGGCGCCCGTGCTCGACGACATCAACCTCGACGTCGCGGCGGGCGAGCTGCTGTGCGTGCTCGGCGCCTCCGGCTGCGGCAAGTCGACGCTGCTCAACCTGATCGCCGGGCTGGACCGGCAGACGGGCGGCCGGATCACCGTGGACGGCGGGCACGCGGCGCTGATGTTCCAGGAGAGCGCCCTGTTCCCCTGGCTGACGGCCGCCGGGAACGTCGAGCTCGCGCTGCGGCTGCGGAAGGTGCCCAAGGCGGAGCGGCGCACGGAGGCGAAGCGGCTGCTGAGCCTGGTGCGGCTGGACGGCGCGGCGGACAAGCGCGTGCACGAGCTGTCCGGCGGGATGCGGCAGCGCGTCGCGATGGCGCGGGCGCTGGCTCAGAACTCTGCCGTGCTTCTTATGGACGAGCCCTTCGCCGCGCTCGACGCGATCACCCGCGACGTGCTGCACGAGGAGCTCGTCTCGCTCTGGGACGGCAACGCGCGCGCGGGCCGTCCACTGGCGATCGTCTTCGTCACCCACAACGTCCGCGAGGCCGTGCGCCTCGGTCAGCGCGTCGTGCTGCTCTCCTCGCGGCCGGGCCGGGTCGCTCGCGAGTGGACGGTCGACATGCCGCAGCCGCGCCGCATCGAGGACACCGGCGTCGCCGGGCTGGCCGCGGAGATCACCGCGGAACTACGCCGGGAGATCAGCCGCCATGCCTGACGAGACCCCCCGGATACCCGCGCAGCGCGACCTCGCCGTCCTCGAGGCGGGCCTCGACGCGCTCGAGACGACCCGCACGCCGCGCAGCGAGCCCCTGCGGCGCTTGCTGCGCGCCCTGCTGCCACCCGTGCTCGCGGCGGCCGCCCTGCTCGGTCTCTGGGACGTGCTCGTGCTCGCCAGGGTCAAGCCCGGCTGGGTGCTGCCAGGACCCGGCGACGTGTACGACGCACTCCTCGGCGACTGGTCGCGGTACGGGATCGGCGACGCGCTCTCCGGCTCGATCTCGCGCGCGGTGATCGGCTTCAGCGCGTCCGTGCTACTCGGCACGGTCATCGGCTTGGCGGCCGCGGGCAGCCGTCCGCTGCGGGCAGCGGTGTCTCCGCTGCTGTCCGGGCTGCAGAACCTGCCGTCAGTGGCCTGGGTCCCGATCGCCATCATGTGGTTCGGCATCACCCCGGCGACGATCTACACGGTGATGCTGCTCGGCGCCGTGCCGTCCGTCGCCATCGGGCTGATCGACGGCATCGACCAGGTCCCGCCGATCTACCGGCGGGTCGGCGGCAACCTCGGCGCCCGCGGCCTCGTCCTGGTCCGCCGCGTCCTGCTGCCGGCCGCGCTGCCCGCGTACGTCTCCGGGCTCAAGCAGGGCTGGGCCTTCTCCTGGCGCTCGCTGATGGCCGCCGAGCTCATCGCCGTGTCACCGACGCTGGGCCCGGGCATCGGCCAGACCCTCGAGCTGGCCAGGGAGAACCAGGACATGGCACTCGCCTTCGCGACCGTGCTGCTGATCCTCGGCCTGGGCGTCCTGGTCAACCTGGCCGCGTTCGGTCCGGTCGAGCGCAGATTGCGGCACCGGCGCGGGCTGGAGCGTGCGTAGGTCGTGTCTGAAAAGTATCGCCGGGTCCGCGACGCCTGCCACGCACGCACGCTGCGTTGGAGGATCGCCCACGTACGCCCGGTATGCGGGCGACCCTCCGCCTTGCGAGCGCACGCGTCATGCGCCGCGGCCTTATCCGGCGCTGCTTTCCAGACACTCCCTGAGCCGATGCCGCAACGCACTCATTCGGAACAGCCTCATTCAGAGCAGCCCGTGCCGCACCGCCTGCACTCCCGCCTGGAAGCGGTTGCGCGAGCCGAGCGACTCCATCAGGTCACTGATGCGCCGCTGCACGGTGCGTGCCGAGACGCCGAGCTGCCGGGCGATCGCCTCGTCGGTCATCCCGGCGGACAGCATCGTGAGCAGGCCCTCCCAGACCGCCCGCGCGTCGCCCGCCGGTTCCGCCGCGGCCTCGCGGCCGGGCTCCTGCCCCTCGGCACGGCCGTTCGACCGGACCGCGCGCGGCACCGGCATGCCCTTGGCGAACTGCGTCTCGAAGACCTCGATGAGGGCGTCGAGCAGCGGCGACGGACGCACCATCAGTGCCGCCGTGAGCTCGGTGCCCGTGCCGAGCGGGAGCAGCGCCCTGCGACGGTCCACCACGGCCAGCTTGAACGGAAGCTCCGGGACCATCACCGCCGCCTCGCCCGCCGCGATCATGTCCTGCACCTCGGCGAGCTTGGCCGGATCGAGCAGCGAGGCCCGCTCGTAGACTCCGCGGGCCCGGACCCCGCGCGCGATCATCTCCAGTTCCGGGATCGGGTCCTCGTCGTCGCCCTGCACGAACGGCGGCTTGTCGAAGACGTCGACCGAGGTGCGGGCCCCGGCCTGCAGGGTGTCCCAGACCTCCGCGACGCCGTCCTTGCCGGTGACGACCTCGACGAGCCCGGCGGCCAGCGGATCGCGCAGCCCGCGCTCCCGCAGATAGCCGTCCAGCAGCCGGGTCAGCGTGTCGCGCGAGTCGCGCTCGGTGCGCTCGCGCCGGGCCAGTGTGCTCTCCAGGGCCAGGTCGGGGGCCAGCGCGGACCAGGCCGCCGCGCCGTCCAGCCCGGGTCCGCGCACCAGTCCCCTGATACGCAGGCCGAGCAGCGCCTGGAACACCGCGTCCAGGTCCATCCGCTCGGCTCCGGCCAGTTCCTCGGCGCTCATGGCGCCCTTGCGGCACAGCCCGAGATAGACCATCTCCTCGGACCGGCTCAACGCGTCGGCCGAGCCGCCATGCGGCGGCTCGACGGTCTCTGTGCTCACGCGTCAGCACCTTTCTGTGGGTGGCGAAAGGACACCGTTCGCGGACCTGGGCTCCCCCGAGGCGTCCGTGAGTTCCGGGTGGTGGCCCGGTACGCTCCGCGTGGGTACGGAGCAATTCTCACTGAGATTCCTTTTCCGGACTCCTTTCCTACGGGCGATCCGGCGCCGATGCTAGCCTTCGACTCGGGAGTCGTCGAGCTTTACGCCAGGTCATGGATCTTCCTTTACCACGTTTCCCTGCCGGGTTCCGGTAGTTCGGTACCCGATATTTTCCGGACCAAAGGCGACTGATGGGTTTCCTGCGCGTAACGATGCACCGTAGTCGGGTGTGGCGTCCAGTGGTACTGCTCGGTTCCGCCCTCCTGCTGCTCACCGCGGGCTGCACGGCGAGCACTCCCGACAAGACGCCGACCACCCCGCCGACGGGCATGTTCACGAGCACAACTCCGCCGGCATCCGCGTTGACCTGGGTCATCGGCCGTACTGCGCTGGCCGGGCTGCGTGACGCCGGAATGTCGAGCGGTCAACTATCAGAGCTCTTTAATAACTCACGCACGTATATTGTCGGAAACTCCGCGAGTACCGCGGAATCGGCGAATATCAGCGATTGGACAAGTCGGCAGTCGGTCACCGTAACGGACCTGCGGCCCGCCGGTATCACCGGCGCGGCGGCCGCCGTGCTTTACGACGTGGAGGACTGGTCGCTGACCCCGAAGGCGCAACAGCAGAACCCTGCCAAATACGAGGCCGAGGGCTATCGGCTGGCCAGGGCGCGCGGCGTGGTGTTCATCGCCGCGCCCGCGATGGACCTCGTGCGCGTGCTCGACCCGAGCGGCTCCGGCAGCGTCACGCAGCGCTTTCTGAACCTCGATCTGATCGGCCAGGCCGCGCGGTACGCCGACGTCGTCGACATCCAGGCGCAGGGCCTCGAGGGCGGCGCGCAGTACACGTCCTTCGTCACCGCGGCGGCCCAGCAGGCGCGGGCGGAGAACCCTGATGTCAAGGTTCTGGCCGGGCTGAGCACGAACCCCTCCGGCCACACGATCAGCGCGCAGGTCCTCGAGGCGGACGCGAACTCCGTACGCGGCGTCGTCGACGGCTACTGGCTGAACATCCCGGCCTCCGGCAAGGCGTGTCCCACCTGCGGGACCGCCAAGCCGCAGGTGGCAGTGCCCTGGCTGGACCAACTGCTGAGCGGCTGAGCCACCGCGGCACCGCACGCCGCAAGCCCTCGGCACCCGCACGAACTACCCGCACGCACCGAGCGCACGAAGGATGAAGATTCTCATGTTATCGTTCACGCGCCGCGCGGCCCTGCGCGCCGGCGTCCTCGGCGGCACCGCCTCGCTGGCCACGACCTCCCTGGCCCACGCCGCGTCCCCCACCGCGGTCTTCGACGTCCAGCACTACGGCGCGACCGGCGACGGCACGACCGACGATACGAAGGCGATCCAGGCCGCGCTGGACGCCTCGGGCGACGTCGCCGGCTCGGCGGTCTACTTCCCCCCGGCCACCGGTGGCTGCTACCGCACCTCGGGCGTCAGCGTACCGGGCGGGGTCGGGCGGCTGGTCGGCGAGAGCACCCTCTTCGGGGCGGACGGACCGGCCGTCGTCTCGCTCACCGGCTCGGTCCTCGCGCCGCTCGACGCCACGACCGCCGGCCTGCTCGCGATCGGCAGCAGCGGCGCCGGATCCGTGGTGACCGGCAACCCGCACGGTCTGAGCGTCGAAGGCCTCGGATTCCGCGGCACCACCGCCGCCGGGGACACGGTGCCGGGATTCTGGGCCGTGTCCGTCGTCGACACCTCGGATGTGACCTTCATCGAGTGCCGCGACCTGTTCTGCGGAGCCTTCACTTTCGCCGGCTACCCGGATGGCGGCGACGGCCAGGGCGGCTTCGTCTCGTTCCGCTCCTCCGGCACCGGCAACGCGTTCTCCGTCAACGGCAGGGTTCTGTTCTGCAATTCGTACGGCGCTGGCACGTTCCTGCTCGCGGACGGCCTGTCGACCGCGTACCCCGGCGGCGGCAGCACGGACGGGCGCGCCGTCTGCTGCCAGATCAACGGGCACGGATACGGGGTCGTGCTCGGCCGGGACTACGCCGGGGCCGGCGGCTGGGCGGTGCTCGAAACGCACTTCTCCTCGGAACCCGGCAATCGCCACATCGACTACGGGGCCACCGGCAACGCCTGGACGCTGCGCGTCGAGGGCTGCTACCTCGACGTGTGCGGCGACGTGCACATCGCCTGCAACAGCCGCGGGTTGCAGGCGGTCGGCAACTACTTCCGGGGCCATGCCAACGAGTCGGCGATCCACTTCGGCGCGGGTCTCTCGCACGCCCACCGCGACCCGGCCGCCCAGCTCGTCGGCAACACCTACGATCTCGACGGCAACGTCGCGGCCGTCGACTTCGCACGCTTCGAGGGCTTCACCTCGGCCGAGTTCGCCACGCGCGGCGGCGGCGAATACAGCGGCAACCTGGTGCACAACCACGGCACCGCGATGCCCGCGTCGTGGAAGGGCCAGTTCACCGGATCCGACGGCGCGGCCATCCCGACCACGACCACGGCCGCCCTCTCGCTGACCCAGGGACCAGTCCTCGCCATCTGAGTCCGCTCCGTCGGCCGCGTCGACCCCGTCGGCCGCGGAGCCCCGCGACCCGCCGAGGCTCCGCGACCAGGGTGTCTATCTCGCGGCTATTCGCGCAGCCGCGCGTAGTGCCGGCGCCAGATCAGCCGATGCACCGGGACCAGCAACGGCACCGAGCGCAGCCCCGGAATGAACGGCAGCCCGACGAACAGCACGCCGAGCAGACCCATCGTCCCCCACACCAGGGCATCGCCGTTGGCCGAGGAGTTGTACGGCGCGATCTGGTACCAGAACGTGTAGGGCGCGAGCCAGGTCTGGCCGGGATAGTTGCCCTGCTCGTTCATCATGCCCCACTGATTTCCGGCCAGGTGCTGGCCGCGCGCGTCGTCGGCCAGGTACGAGCCGTCGGCGAGGAACATCAGCGGCAGGGTGTAGTCGGTGTTGTAGAAGCCCTGCTCGGAAATCAACTGGCTGTCGAGCGAGCCGGACTGTGCCTGGCCGAGCAACTGGGTCAGCAGCGCGGGCACCGGTCCGTAGGCGCCGGGCTTGACCTTGCCCGGATCGCCCCCGGCCGCGTCGAGCGCGCTGCTGTACGCGTTCGTCCACGCCTGCTGCCGGGTGGCGCCGGCGGATACGTATCCGGAGACGGCCTGCTGTACGGCAGGCCCCTGCGGTACCGCCTCGAGCGGGGTGAGCACGTACGCCTGGGCGGTGTCGATCGGATGGGTCACTCCCGCGCCGGAGGCGAGCGCGAGCGGTCCGAGCTTCTGACCGGTGGACGCCGCGTTGTACGGCGGGCCGTACCCCGCGGTGCCGCTCGAGCCGTCGAGCTCCGCGAGCGCGGTGGCCGTGAAGTCGGCCGAGTCCGCCTTCGCCCACGCCGCGATCGTCACCGGCTTCTCGTCGGGCGAAGAGAAAACCCCGGCGAGTATGAGAATCAGCACGGTCACCACGCCGAGCGCGATCACGAATTCCTTGACCAGGTCGTAATGCCGCGATCCGTACGTGTACGGATCCGGCTCCGCGGCCGGCCGTAGCCGCAGCTTCATGACGCCTCCCGCGACGGCTCGCGCGCGGCGGCCTTGTCCAAGGGCGGCACGACGCCGTGCCGCCGCACCAGCACGACGTGCGCGAACACGACCACGCCCACGCCCAGCGGCAGCAGCGCGACATGCCACAGCACCATCTGGCCGAAGTTCATGACGTTGAAGTAGGCGCCGACGCCGATCGCGTTGAGCCCGTCCTTGGCCTGGGTGGCGATCCACTGTGATTCGAAGTTCTGCTGGATCAGGTACCCGGTGAGCGCGGTGAACGCACACGCGCCGAACGCGACGGCGCCGGTGATCCAGGTCATCGCGCGTTTGCCACGCCAGGCGGCCATGAAGAACTTGCCGACCAGGTGAATCGACATGAACGTCATCAGCAGTTCGACGGCCCACAGGTGGACGCTGTTGAGGTAGTGGCCGAATCCGGATACGTGCCACCACGACGGTCCCTTGACCGCGAGCACGACGCCGCTGCCGATCACGACACAGAGCGCCGTGAGCGTCAGCACGCCGAACACGTATATCCATGACTCGACGTACGATGGCTGACGATCAGCCATGAGCTTTTCGAGCGGGAGTGTGCTCTCGAACCGGCGACGCAGCGCGCCGGTCCATCCCCCGCCGTCCGGCGAGGCGGGGGCCGCGGGCTTCTCGACGAGCTGGTCAGTCATCGTCGCGCCGCCTTCCCGGGAAGGGCAGCAGCAGGGCCGCGGCGAAGCACAGCACGATCAGCGCGATCATGACCAGATTGGCGACGGAGATCTGAAGGAAGGACCAGGTGAAGTAGTGCCCCTGACCGTTGAGGTCGATCGGGGCGGCAAGGATTCGGGGCATGGGGGATCGGCTCCTAGGTGGGACCGCACGCGGCGAGGTGGGTGGGGGTGCCGCCGTGGCGAGCGAGGAACGCTCCGAAGCTACCGAGCCGTAACCCCGTCAGTCAATAAATCAAAGCACTGACTTGCAACATCTTGCCGACCACTTGCGGCATCTTGTCATTGCGTTCGAACTACCGGCCCTTCCGTGCGCCGTCACCGCCGTCACCGTCGCTGTGACCGTCACCGCCGTCGTCGTCCTCGCCTTCGACGTGCTCGGCGATCTTCGCGGTGAACGGCTTGGTGAGGCTGAGCGCGAGATAGGCGGCGGTGCACAGGGCGGCCAGGATCGGCAGGCCCGCCCCGCAGGCAGCGCCGACCGCGGCGGTCATCCAGATCCCGGCCGCCGAGGTCAGCCCGTGCACCGAGCCGCGCTGGGTGAAGATGAGACCGGCGCCGATGAATCCGACTCCTGAGACGATCTGCGCGGCCACTCGGGAGGGGTCGAGTTGGACGGTGCCCTGATGCACCACGTCGCCGAACCCGTACTTGCTGATCAGCATGAACAGCGCGGCGCCGATGCCGACGACGGTGTAGGTGCGCAGGCCCGCGTCCTTCTGCCGCCACTCGCGCTCCAGGCCGATCAGCCCGGAGAGCAGCAGCGCCAGGCCGAAGTCGGCGACCTGGGCCCAGCCCTCCCCGGTGCTCTGGGCGAAGCCGTCAGCCACCGTCGACATCGCTCGTCGCCAACAGGCTCTGACCAGCCCGAACGCCGCCGACCTGCGGGTTCGTAGGCATGATCTTCGTCGGGGTCGTCTCCGTCGGCGTCATGGACTTCATCGCGGCCTCCTCCGCCCACGTCACTCGGCTCACCCGGTTGGCGGATCCGTCGGCCGGGTGACCACTCCATAACCGGCTAAACGGACCCGTCGGACCCGTTTGGCCGCCGACATGCGGGCAACGGGAAGCAGATGTCCTTGACCACCGATTCGACCATCACCCCCGCCACCGATCCTGAGTCGGTGCTCGTGCTGGCCAGGCAGTTGCGGGTCGATGCGATCCGCGCGACGACGGCCGCCGGTTCGGGGCATCCGACCTCCAGCATGTCCGCGGCCGAGCTCGCGGCCGTGCTGGTCTCCCGCCATCTGCGCTACGACTGGAACGACCCGGCCCGACGCGACAACGACTACTTCATCTTGTCCAAGGGACACGCCTCACCCCTGCTCTACGCGATGTACCGGGCCGTCGGCGCGATCGACCAGACGGAACTACTCGGCACCTACCGGCGCGGCGGCCGACTCGAGGGACACCCGACCCCGAAACTGCCCTGGGTACCGGTAGCCACCGGATCACTCGGCCAGGGCATCGCCTACGCGACCGGAATCGCCTTGGCGGGCAAGAAGATGCACGACGAGCCGTTCCACGTGTGGACCCTGTGCGGTGACGGCGAACTGGCCGAGGGCTCGGTCTGGGAGGCGCTGGACAAGGCCGGGATGCAGCACCTGAACCGGCTCACCGTGATCGTCGACGTGAACCGGCTCGGCCAGACCGGGCCGACCGAGTACGGCTGGGACCTGGCCCCGTACGCCGCCCGGGCACGCGCCTTCGGCTGCACGGTCCTGGAGATCGACGGACACGACGTGCGCGAGATCGACGCCGCCTACCACACCGCCGTGACGTCCGACCGGCCGACCGTCATCCTCGCGCGCACGGTCAAGGGCTACGGCCTGCCGGAGGTGGCCGACTCCCCCGACTGGCACGGCAAACCCCTACCCCCCGACCTCGCAGAAAAAGCCATCACCGACCTCGGCGGCCCAACCGACCTGCACGTCCTTGGCCCGAGCCCGCTCGGCTCCGACGTATCGGACGGCACGGCGACCGGGACCGGCGTGCCACACACCCCACCACCACACATACCCTCGCCCACGCCGCCACCGGTACGGCCCCCGACGTTCCCACCGGGCGAACAGCTCAGCAACCGCGTCGCATACGGCAAGGCGCTGGTCGCCCTCGGCCAGGACCCGGACCTGGTGGTGCTCGACGGAGAGGTCGGAAACTCCACCGGCACGCAGCAGTTCGAGAAGG
>NZ_DASZKT010000091.1:0-2096 GCF_035552695.1 Actinospica sp. | reverse complement strand
GAAGGCGGCAGGCCGGAGATCGAAGTTCTCGTTGATCAGCTCGAGTATCCGCGGCTTCGGCACGCGTTCGGTGCCGAACGTCTCGACGAACAGTGACAACGGCCGCGCGACGCCGATCGCGTAGGCGACCTGCAGTTCGAGGCGGTCGGCGAGCCCGGCCGCGACGACGTTCTTCGCGACGTACCTCGCGGCGTACGCGGCGGACCGGTCGACTTTGGACGGATCCTTGCCGGAGAACGCGCCGCCGCCGTGCCGGGCGAAGCCTCCGTAAGTGTCGACGATGATCTTGCGGCCGGTGAGCCCGGCGTCACCGACGGGGCCTCCGACGACGAAGCGCCCGGTCGGGTTCACGTAGAAGTTCTGCCGCAACGCCCCGGCGTCGTACAGCGACGGCGGGATGGCCGCCAGAACCACGTTGTCCCAGATCTGGTCGGCGAGCCGACCCTCAGAACCATCCTCGTGCTGGGCCGAGATCAGCACCTTCTCGACCGCTACCGGCACGCCGCCGGAGTAGCGGACCGTGACCTGCGTCTTGCCGTCAGGCCGGAGGAAGGGCATCTGGCCTGATTTCCGTACATATGCCAGTTGCCTGGCCAGCCGGTGCGCCAGCGAGATCGGCATAGGCATCAGCTCGGGCGTCTCGTTTGTCGCGTAGCCGAACATCATCCCCTGATCGCCTGCCCCCACGCGATCGAGCTCGTTCCCGCTCAGAGAATGGCGCGCCTCGTGTGCCATGTCGACGCCCTGGGAGATATCCGGCGACTGCCTGTCCAGTGCGACCAGGACCGCGCAGGCATCGCCGTCGAAGCCACACTCGGAGGTGTAACCGATGTCCCGTACGGTCGACCGCACGATCTCCGGGATATCCAGGTGCGCGGAGGTGGTGATCTCGCCCGCCACGAGCACAAGCCCGGTGGTCAGCACCGTCTCGCAGGCCACCCGGGAAGAGGGGTCCGCAGCCAGCGCCGTGTCCAGGACGGCGTCCGATATCTGATCGGCGATCTTGTCCGGGTGGCCTTCTGTCACCGATTCGGAGGTGAACAGGAACTCACCCTCGTCGAGGCTGACGGTCATTGCGCAGCAACTCCTCTTTCTCATCGCCTGGCGGCGATTGTCTGGTGTCGGGGCAGGAAAGGCGGTGCCACTGGCCCGCCCTGCTGGGCGGCGTGACGTTGGCGGCGTAACGTTCATGGGCCTCACGCCGCGCGCCTGCCGAAGATATTCACAACGCTCGCGACATTGTCCGTGCCATGCCATCCCCCTGCGTTCTGTGTCAGCGCGAGCCGGGCAGCGGGCACTTGCCGGTCACCCGCGGTGCCGCGCAGCTGCACGACCGCCTCGACGATCTGGGCCAGGCCGGTGGCGCCGATGGGATGCCCGCGGGCCAGCAGGCCGCCACTGGTATTGACGGGCAATGAGCCGCCTAGCGCCGTCTGGCCGCTCCGGATCAGCGCCGGGCCGCCGCCCAGCTCAGCCAGGCCGAGCTGCTCGTATATCACGAGCTCCGCTGACGCGGCCGCGTCATGGACCTCGGCGCAGTCCAGATCGGCGGGTCCGAGCCCCGCCGCTTCGTAGGCGGCGCCCGCGGCCAGGCCGGTTACGCTCGTCCCCCCGCCGGCGGGGGCGGACCTCACGACCGACGCGAGAACGGCGACCACCGCGCCGGGCAGGCGGAGTTCGTCGCTGACCAGGAGCGCCGCGGCCGCGCCGTCCGAGATGGGTGAGCACATCTGCAACGTGAACGGCCAAACGATCTCCCGCGCCGCCAGGATCTGCTCCACCGTGAGCTCGCCGCCGTATTGCGCGGCCGGGTTCAGCATCCCGTGCCGCTGGTTCTTGACCACCACCCTCGCGAAGTCGGCGCGCGTCGCGCCCGTCTGCTCCATGTACCGCAGCGAGGACTCCGCGTACATGTCCATCAGGAAGGAGCGGCCGGCCGGCAGGTCGGCGGGCGTGGTCTCCACATCCACCGAGCCGCCGATCGCGGCGAACGACCGGGCCTTGTCTGGGTGCGTCATCTTCTCGGCCCCGACCGCGAGCACGGCGTCATGGACGCCCGTCGCGACGGCCTGCCAGGCGAGGTGGAAGGCGGTGGA
>NZ_DASZKT010000090.1:0-22565 GCF_035552695.1 Actinospica sp. | reverse complement strand
GTGCATGAGGAGCGGCTCGACTCCGAGAACGTCATGGAGCTGTTCGCGCAGTACGACCTGATCGTCGACGGCACCGATAACTTCGCGACCCGCTACCTGGTCAACGACGCCTGCGTGCTGCTGAACAAGCCGTACGTGTGGGGTTCGATCTACCGCTTCGACGGCCAGGCCTCGGTCTTCTGGTCCGAGTACGGCCCCTGCTACCGCTGCCTCTACCCGGAGCCCCCGCCCCCAGGCATGGTGCCCTCCTGCGCCGAGGGCGGCGTGCTCGGTGTGCTGTGCGCCTCGATCGGCTCGATCCAGGTCACCGAGGCCATCAAGCTGCTGACGGGCGCCGGCGAGCCGCTGGTCGGCCGGCTGATGATCTACGAGGCCCTGGAGATGAACTACCGCTCGGTCAAGGTCCGCAAGGACCCGGAGTGCGCGGTGTGCGGCAAGAACCCGACGGTCACCGAGCTGATCGACTACGAGGCGTTCTGCGGCGCGGTCTCCGAGGAGGCGCAGGAGGCCGCCCAGGGCTCCACGATCACCCCGAAGACGCTCAAGTCCTGGATCGACGAGGGCCAGAACCTCGAGATCATCGACGTGCGCGAGCCCGCCGAGTGGGAGATCGTGCACATCGACGGGGCGAAGCTGATCCCGAAGAACGAGTTCCTGATGGGCGAGGCGCTGACCGGTCTTCCGCAGGACAAGAAGATCGTGCTGCACTGCAAGTCGGGCGTGCGCTCGGCCGAGGTGCTCGCGCTGGTGAAGGCGGCCGGCTTCAGCGACGCCGTGCACGTCGGCGGCGGCATCGTCGGCTGGGTCAACCAGATCGAGCCGACGAAGCCGATCTATTAGGGGGACGGTGTCGGTCGGCTGGGTCAACCAGATCGAGCCGACGAAGCCGATGCGGTAACCGATTTACGAGACCTGAGTAGTCGCCAGGAGCTCCCCACGGTCGTGGGGAGCTCCTTTCGTCACAACAACCCCTTGCGGGTGAGCCAGCTGAAGGTGATGTAACCGGGGATCGCGGGCAGGTAGGTGCGCAGCAGCCGGAAGAGCAGCACCGCGAGCACCGCCGTGCCGTAGTCCACGCCGAACGCCTTGAGCGTGAACGCCATCGCGGTCTCGACCGTGCCCACGCCCGAGGGGACCGGGATGAAGGACCCCGCGGTCTGCGCGGTGAGGTAGACCACCGTGGTCGTCGCGTAACTGATCTTGTTGTTCGGGGCCACGGTGTGGATCGAGGCCCACAGGCACAGCGCGTTGAACAGCGAGAGCGAGATCGTGCCGCCGAGCGCGATCGACAGCTTGCGCGGGCTCTGCGCCACGTCCAGCAGCCGCGGCAGCGAGTCGGCGAAGAACGGGGCGAGGCGGTTCTTGGCGAAGTGCCGCAGCGGAGGCACCGACATCGTGATCATCACGAGCAGCGCGATCGCCAGCAGGATCGCGATGACCAGCGTGGAGGAGTCGGACTTGCCCATGTTCTGCCCCGCGATGAAGCTGAACGCGGCGAGCAGGGCGATGTGGATGACGAAGGCGACCGCCTGGGAGGCGCCCACCGCGCTCACCGCCGGGCCGGTCGCGATGCCGCGCTTCTGCATGTACCGGGTGTTCAGCGCGACGCCGCCGACGGCCGCCGGCGCGACCAGCGAGACGAAGCCCGCGGCGATCTGCACCAGCAGGTTGTGCACGAGCGGCAGCTTCTCCGGAATGAATCCGGTGAGCACCATCGCGGCCGAGAGGTACGTCAGCGCCGAGGCCGCGATCGCCACGATCAGCCAAGGCAGTGACGTGTGGTGCAGCACGTAGTCGAAGTTCAGGCCGTTCTTGCTCGCCGTGGAGAGCTGGAACAGCAGCACGTACACCGCGAAGCAGGCCGCCGCGACCGTCAGCAGCGTCTTCGGGCTCAGCCGCTCCAGCTTGACCGGCTCGGCGTCGGTCAGCGCGTGCGGACGCAGTTCCAGGATCTGCTCGCGCAGCCGCTGCAGCAGGTGCTTGGACTTGCGGACGGCCGAGCGCGTGGTCCGGGTCAGCACGACCGGCTGGAGCATCGGCAGCGCGGCGCCGATCCGCTCCTCGCCGAGCACCTCGGCGCCGATGCGCACGGTGCGTTCGGGGCCCGCCTTGAGGGCGAGCGCCGTCATCGTCTCGGCGATGTCCAGCAACTGCTGCAGATCCGCCGCCGCGACCTCGCCGTTGCGCAGCTCGGTCAGCCAGATCTCGCCGTGCTCGTCGACCAGGATCGAGTCCAGCGCCAGCCTGCGGTGCGCGATCTGACTGCGGCCCAGATCCTTGACCGTCTGCCAGACCCTCGCCAGCATCTCGTCGCCGAACTTCTCCTTGGGCACGTCGGCCAGCGCGACGGCGTGCACGCCCTCGTACGCCAGCAGCGCCGCGTCCGCGTTCAGCTCGCGGACGGCGACCAGCTTGGGCGTGCGGATCCCGGCGTCCCGCAGCGCGTAGGAGATCAACGCCTCCTGATCCACCGTGCGCCGCAGCGAGAAGAGGTTGCGCCGCTGCGCCGGGCCGCGCAGCCGGATGCGCCGGTAGACGCGGTAGATCAGGCCCACCGCCTGCCGGTCCCGGTCCAGCACGGTCACGTCCAGCGTCCGGCCGTCCGCGCAGCGCACCTCGTAGCGGCGCACGTCCTCGTGCTCGCCCTGCCAGCTGCACGCGACCGGCTCGAAGCCCACGTCGCTGAGCATCTGCACGACCATCTGGCCGGTGGGCCGCTCGTTGACCACGCCGCAGGCGTAGCGCCAGCCGAAGGCCACGAGCCGGCCGAGCAGGAAGGTCACGATCAGCCCGACGAGCGCGCTGTCCCCGCTCATCAGCGTGGCCACCGCGTAGATCCCGATGCTCACCCAGGTGAAGGTGCGCAGCGTCGGCCGGTCGTTGAAGCCGAGCACGGTCAGGAACGCGATCAGCGTCGAGATGTAGATGTGCAGCGGCGAGGTGGTGCCCGAGTTCACGTGCCGGGTCAGCTCGGTGAGCAGCCACTTCGGCGCGAACGAGGACTCGATCCAGAAGTTCAGCAGGCTGGTCAGCCCGTAGGCGAGCGCGGCCGCGATGACCGCGTCGGCCACCCGCTTGCCGTCCCGGCGCACCAGCCGCTCCACCGCCAGGCCCACCGGGATGATCGCCGTGGTGATGTTGGTCAGCACGGTGATGCCGCCGAGCAGGAAGGACGGGGCGAGCTGCACGCCGTTGTGGATGTCCGACTCGAGCCCGGAGGTGGTCTGCACGCCGATCCGGCCGAGCAGCAGCACGACGACGATCATCGCCGACTCGAACAGCAGCCGCATCAGGTCCGGCTGCCGCCGTATCCGGCGCGGTTCCGGCGGTTCGTCGACGGTCACCGGCGGCAGCCCCGCCGTCCGCGCACCCTCGATCTCGCCGTCCGCTTCCCCCGCGTCCCGGAGCGCGCCGTTCACGACGGCCGAGGCCGCGGACAGATCCGCGTCCCGCTCCTCGGTGCCCATGGCGTTCACAGTGTCCTTTTCGATTCTTGCCCGGCCGGGCGCGCCGCGCCCCGGTCACTCCGGTGCTCGACTCGCTCTATCGTCGCTTACATATTCGGTCCTATGCAGCCCGGGGTGGCCCCCGGGAGTATTTTTCCGTGTTTACGATGCCCCCTCCATCCACCCGGAGGTTGAAAACGATGCCCGATTCCATCCGCCGAACGGTCGATACGGTAGAGCCGCCCGACTTCGTCCGACTCGTGCTCGAGCTGGTCCGCCGGATCCCCGCCGCGAAGGTGATGACGTACGGCGACATCGCGGAGTTCCTGGAGCGGGGGACGGCGCGTCAGGTGGGCGCGGCGATGGCCGGATACGGCTCCGACGTGCCGTGGTGGCGGGTCGTCAACGCCTCAGGACAGCTGCCCGAGCAGCTGCGCGGAGCGGCGGCGGCCAACTACCTGTCCGAGGGCACGCCGTACGACCTGGAGCGGGAACGGGTCAGGCTGGCCGGGTGCCGCTGGGACGGTTCGGCATAAACAGCCACAGTGTGGTGGATCTTTCTGTCGGAGCCCTGTGCTCTCATGGTTTCCGAAGCCCGTGAGGATCTTGACGAGAGGGAGGGACGACGCCGGTGACCGCGGTCTCGCCGCCGTACACCCTGGTCCGCCGTGCCGCGGCCGGGGGCCCGCCGCTGCTCGACGCCGGGCAGCGCGCGGTCGTGGCGCATCGCGGCGGCCCGCTGCTGGTGCTCGCGGGCCCGGGCACCGGCAAGACGACGACGCTGGTCGAGGCCGTGCTTGACCGCATGTCAGGCGAGCGGGCGGTGCGGCCCGAGGAGATCCTGGTGCTCACCTTCAGCCGGGCCGCGGCCGCCGAGCTGCGCGACCGGATAGGGGCCAGGCTCGGCGACACGGTCGGCGTGCCCGGCGCGACCACCTTCCACTCCTTCTGCTTCGCGCTGCTCGGCCGGTTCAAGGACCCCGGGCTGTTCTCCGAGCCGCTGCGGCTGCTTTCCGGCCCCGAGCAGGACGTGGTCATCCGCGAGCTGGTCCGCGGCACGATCGACCCGGTGACGGGCTGGCAGGGGCCATCCGGGGCGCCGGACGAGGCGCGCTGGCCGGGCGCGCTGCGAGCCGCGCTCGGCACCCGCGGCTTCGCGGAGGAGCTGCGGGCCGTGCTGCTGCGCGCCCGGGAACAGGGCCTCGATCCGGCCAGGCTGCGCGAGTTCGCCGAGCGGGCGGACCGGGAGGACTGGCGGGCCGCGGCGCGCTTCTTCGGCGAGTACCTGGACGTGACCGACGCGCGCGGCGTGCTGGACTACGCCGAACTGGTGCATCGCGCGGTGCTGCTCGCCGAGACCCCCGAGGTGCGCGAGCAGCTGCGCGCGGCCTACCGGGTGGTCTTCGTGGACGAATACCAGGACACCGATCCGGCGCAGGTCAGGCTGCTCGAGGCGCTGGCCGGGGCGGGCCGCGAGCTGGTCGTGGTGGGCGATCCCGACCAGTCGATCTACGCCTTCCGCGGCGCGGACCTGCACGGGATCCTGGAGTTCCCCGAACGGTTTCGCACGAACGAGGCAGAGCCCGCACCGATCGCCGTGCTGCGGACGAGTCGGCGGTCCGGGCCGACGCTGCTGGGCGCCTCCCGCCGGGTGGCCCGCCGGATGCCGTTGACCCGGCTGCCCGCGGAGAAGGTGCGCGCGCATCGGGAGCTCAGTCCGGCGCAGGACGGGCCGGCCGAGGGCTCGGTCAGCGTGCTGATGTTCCCGTCGGTCTCCGTGGAGCAGGCCGCGCTCGCCGATCTGCTGCGCCGCGCGCATCTGGAGGACGGCGTCGACTGGGCCGAGATGGCCGTGCTGACCCGCACCGGCGACCAGCTCAGCGCGATTCGCAGAGCACTGTCCGCGGGCAACGTCCCGGTCGAGGTGCGCGCGGAGCAGCTGCCGCTGGCGCGCGAACCGGCCGTGGCCACGCTGCTGCTCGCGCTGCGCTGCGCCGCCGATCCCACGGCCCTCACGCCGGAGACCGCGCGCTCGCTGCTCACCGGCCCGCTCGCCGGGCTGGACAGCGGCGACCTGCGGCGGCTCGGCCGGGCGCTGCGCGCCGAGGAGACGCTGGCCAACAACGGCGCCGCGCTCCCGCGCCCGGCCGACCAGCTGATCCGGGAGGCGGTCGCGGAGCCGGCCATACTCGCGGCGATCGAACCCTCCATCGGCGGCACGGCGCGCAATCTGGCGCTCGTGCTGCGCTCCGCGACCGAGACCCTGGCGAACGGCGGCGTGGTCGAGGACGCGCTGTGGGTGCTGTGGAACGGCACCGCGGAGCAGCCCGCGCGCTGGCCGGGCCGGCTGCGCCGGGCGGTCGACCGGGGCGGCACGGCCGGCCGGCTCGCCGATCGCGACCTCGACGCGGTCATCGCGCTGTTCGCGCTGTCCGCGCGCGCCCAGGAGCGCACCGGGCACGCGGGCGTCACCGACTTCATCAGCGGCCTGCAGGCGCAGGACATAGCGGCCGACACGCTCGCCGAGAAGGCCGCGCGCGGCGGCGCCGTGCAGCTGATGACCGCCCACGGGGCCAAGGGCCTGCAGTGGAGGCTCGTCGTGGTCGCCGGGGTGCAGGAGGGGCTGTGGCCGGACCTGCGGCATCGCGGCTCGCTGCTGGACGCCGACCGGATCGGGCCGCTCGGGCTGAGCGACCCGCTGAGCACGGCCGCGCTGCTGGCCGAGGAGCGGCGGCTGTTCTACGTCGCGGTGACCCGCGCGCGGGAACGGCTCGTGGTCAGCGCGGTGCGCGGCGAGGGCGAGGACGGCGAGACGCCGTCCCGTTTCCTGAACGAGCTCGGCGTCGAGCCGGTCTCGGCCGGCTTCGCGCGGCAACGTCCGCTGCGGCTGACCGCGCTGCTGGCCGAGCTGCGGCGGTACGCGACGGCCCCGGCGGGCGCGGTGAGCGAGGAGCTGCGGCAGGCGGCCGTGCTGCGGCTGGCGAGGATCGCCGCGGCCCAGGCCCCGGACGGCACCCCGCTCGCGCCGAGCGCCGAGCCGGAACGCTGGTGGGGGCTGTACGAGCGCACCGACAACCCGACCCCGATCGTGCGCCCCGACCTGCCGGTGCCGCTCTCGGCCAGCGCCGTCGAGGCGCTCGACGCGTGCCCGCTGCGCTGGTTCCTGGAGCGCCCGGCCGCCGCGCAGGAGCAGTCCACCGACAAGCAGGGCTTCGGCCTGGTGTTCCACGCGCTGGCCGAGGAGGTGGCCACCGGTGCCACGGCCGCCGACATCGACGTGCTGATGGACCGGCTCGACCGGGTCTGGGACCGGCTGCCCTTCGAGGCGCGCTGGCAGTCCGACCAGGAACGCCGGGCCGCTCGTCGCGCGCTGGAGCGCTTCCTCGTCTGGCACGGCCGGCACCGGGAGGGCCGGAAGTTCGTCGCGGCCGAGCGCGAGTTCGACACGACGCTCACGGTCGGCGGCGTGGACGTGCGGCTGCACGGATATATCGACCGCGTGGAGGTGAACGCGCAGGGGCAGGTCTTCCTCGTCGACTTCAAGACCGGCAAGACCCCGAAGACGCCCAGGGAGGCGGAGAAGAGCGCGCAGCTGGCGGTGTATCAGCTCGCCGCGGAGACCTCAGGGATCGGCGAGACGGCGGGCGCCGAACTGGTCTACCCGCGCGACGAGTCGGACGCCGCCGAGCCGACCGTGCGCAAACAGCCGCCGCTGAGCGAGCAGGAGGACGCCGGCTGGGCGCCGAAGCTGCTGGCCGAGGTCGCCGGGACGGTGCTCAAGGAGCGTTTCCACGCCTCGGGGGAACAGGCCGTCTGCCAGCACTGCTCGCTCCGCCGGGCCTGCCCGCGCCAGCCCGAGGGCAGAGAGCTGCCGCTCTGATGCCGCCGCGAACCGCCCTGGAAACCCCCGACGAGCTCGGTGAACTGCTCGGCATCCCGTACACCGAGGAGCAGATCGCGGCCATCACCGCGCCGCTGGAGCCCGGCGTCATCGTCGCGGGCGCGGGCTCCGGCAAGACCGCCGTGATGGCCGCGCGCGTGGTCTGGCTCGTCGGCACGGGGGCGGTCGAACCCGGCCAGGTGCTGGGCCTGACGTTCACCAACAAGGCCGCCGGCGAGTTGCGCGAACGGGTGCTGTCGAGCCTCGCCCGCCTGGGTCTCGCCGCCGAATCCGACGCGCCCGAAGACGACGCCGGCGAGCCGGCCATCTCCACGTATCACGCGTATGCCGATTCCCTGATCAAGGAGCACGGGCTGCGCCTCGGCCTCGAACCCTCCGCGCGGCTGCTCGCCGACGCCAACCGCTACACCCTCGCCGCGCGCGCCGTCCGCCGGGCGTCAGGCCCCTTCGAATTCCTCAAGGGCTCGATCGCCACGCTCGCCCGCAAGGTCATCGACCTCGACGCCGAACTCGCCGAGCACGTCGTCGAGCCGCTGCAGTTGCGCGAGTGGACCGACCGGTTCACCCGGCAGGCCGTGGCCGACGGCCTGTCGGCGGGCCGCGGCCGTGCCCCGCGCGGGTTCGCCGACTACTGGGTGATCGCGCGCGTCGCCCTGGAGCGCGCCGAACTGCTCACGCTCGTCGAGGACTACCGCAAGCTCAAGCGCGCCGGGGACTTCGTCGACTTCGGCGATCAGATGGCGCTCGGCACCCGGCTGGCCGAGGAGGTGCCCGCGGTCGGCCTGATCGAGCGGGACAAGTACCAGGTCGTGCTGCTCGACGAGTATCAGGACACGTCGGTGGCGCAACGCAGGATGCTGTCCGCGCTGTTCGGCGGCGGCCACGCGGTGACCGGCGTCGGCGACCCGTGCCAGTCCATCTACGGCTGGCGCGGGGCCTCTCCCTCGAACATCGACCGGTTCCCCAAGCACTTCCCGCGCGCCGACGGCGGCGACGCCGCGCAGTACTCGCTCTCCGAGAACCGGCGCAGCGGCGGGCGCCTGCTGACCTTCGCCAACGAGCGCTCCGCCGGGCTGCGCGAGCTGCACGCCGGCGTCCGCGAACTGCGTGCCTCCGCGGAGAAATTCCACCGCGGCCGCTCCGAGGCCGCCTTCCTCTCGTCCCATCCCGAGGAGGTCCAATGGCTCGGCGAGCGCATCCAGGGCCTCTACGAGCACGTGCGCGGGGACTGGTCGCAGATCGCCGTGCTGGTCCGCGCGGGGAACCAGATCCCCGACATCTACGCGGAGCTGCACGGCCGCGGCGTCCCGGTCGAGGTCGTGGGCCTCTCCGGGCTGCTCCACCTCCCCGAGATCGCCGACCTGGTGGCGATGCTCGACGTGCTCGACGATCCGACCGCGAACGGGGCCCTGGTCCGGCTGCTCACCGGTCCGCGCTGGCGGATCGGTCCACGCGACCTCGCGCTGCTCGGCAAGCGCGCCCGCGAGCTCGTGCGGCTGCCCGGCGAGGAGCAGCGCGGCCTCGACCAGGCGCTCGCCGGCGCCGACCCGACGGACGTGGTCTCGCTGGCGGACGCGATGGCGGATCCCGGCGAGGACCTGCCGTTCTCCGAGGCCGCGCGGGCCCGCTTCGAGCGCTTCGCCGCCGAGATCAGGCGTCTGCGTCGCTCGCTCAGCGAGCCGGTCGTGGACGTGCTGCACCGGATCCTGCAGGAGACCGGCCTCGAGATGGAGATCGCGGCGAGCTCGGCCGCGTACCGCCAGCGCTGCGCCGAGACGGTCGGCGCGTTCCTCGGCGTCGCGGGCGGATTCACCGACCTGGAGGGCGAGGAGTCGGTCACCGCGTTCCGCACCTTCCTCAAGGCCGCGGCGGCGCACGAGCGCGGCCTCGACGTGGACCTGCCGCCCGCCGAGAGCAAGACGGTCAAGCTCCTGACGATGCACAAGGCGAAGGGCCTGGAGTGGGAGGTCGTCGCGGTCCCGCACCAGTACGAGGCCCGCACCCGCGTCGAGAAATACACCACCATCGCCTCGAAGCTCCCGCACGAGCTGCGTGGCGACGGCGAGTGGCTGCCGGAGCTCGGGCCGGAGCCGAGCCGCCGCGACGTGAACCGCTTCAACGCCCTGATGAAGGAGCACGCCGAATACGAGGACCAGCGCGTCGAATACGTCGCGCTGACCCGGGCCAAGGAACTGCTGCTCGTATCGGGCCACGTATGGGGTCCGACCCAGAAGGACCCGCGGAGCGCGAACGGGACGCTGACGGCGCTGCGCGAATACCTGCAGGCCAACTACGAGGCCGGGCGGGTGGACGCGTGGGCGGTGACGCCGGAGAAGGGCGAGGCCGCGAACCCGCTGCGCGAGCAGCAGGCCGAGGCCGAGTGGCCGGCCCCGCTCGATTCGCAGGCCCGCGCCTCCCGCCTCGCCGCGGCCGCGGCGGTCAAGGGCCTGCTTCAGTTGCCCGACGACCGGTGGCCGCAGGACCCTGACCTCGACGATCAGCGGCAACGGAAGCTCGTCGAAGGCTGGGACACCGACCTCGAGGCGCTGCTCGACGAACTCCTCCGCGCCCGCGAAGTCCGCTTCGAGATCCCCATGCCGGTCTCCCTCTCGACGACCAAGCTCCTGGCCTATTCGAAGGACCCCGAGGCCTTCGCCGAGCAGCTCTTCCGCCCGATGCCCAGGCCGCCGGCCCCGCAGGCGCGCCGGGGCACGGAGTTCCACGCGTGGGTCGAGGACCGCTTCGGCCAACTGAGCCTCTTCGACGACGCCGACCTGGACCTGTACGGCGAGGACGAGGACAGCGAGGACCTGGCCGAGCTCAAGGAGGCGTTCCTGCGCAGCGAGTACGCCGACCGCCGGCCACACCGCATCGAGGCGCCGTTCCAGCTCTTCCTCGGCGGCCAGATCGTGCGCGGCCGGATCGACGCCGTCTACCGCGCCGAGGGAGAGTCGCCCCTCGAATACGAGGTCGTCGACTGGAAGACCAACCGCCGCCAGAACGCCGACCCCCTTCAGCTGGCCGTTTACCGCATCGCGTGGGCCGAACTGGCAGGCGTGCCGCTGTCGAAGGTCGGCGCCGCGTTCCTCTACGTACGCACCGGCGAGGTCGTCCGCCCGGAGAACCTGCCCGACCGCGCGGAACTCGAGCGCCTGCTCACCGACGGGCTGACCCGCGACTGACCCGCGACCGAACCGCGACTGACCGCTACTGTCCCAGCCTGCCGTCGATCTGCTCCCGCATCAGATCGGCGTGCCCGTTGTGCCGCGCGTACTCCTCGATCATGTGAAGCAGCACCCAGCGAAGCGAGAGCGGGCCGCGCCACTTGTCGTCGAAGGTGATGTCGAGGGAGCGCGCGTCGGCCACGAACCGTTCCGCGAACTCAACCTCCTCGCGCCATGCCCGCCACGCCTCGGCCACGACCTCCGCGTCCGCGACGGCCCCGTCGAAATCGCCGTCCGGCTCATCGTCGGAGTAGAAGCGCGGCGTCGCAGGCTCCTGAGCCATTCCGCGCCTGAACCAGCCCCGTTCGACGTCGGCCATGTGCCGGATCAGGCCGAGCAGCGACATCGTGGACGGCTCGACCGTGCGCCGCGCCAGCTGCTCCGGACTGAGCCCGGAGCACTTCAGCTCCAGCGTCTCGCGCTGCCAGCGCAGGAACGCGGCGAGCGTGGACCGCTCGTCGGCCTGCGGCGGCGGGTCGGCGCGGGGATCGGATTCGGGGTCGATGAACATGTCGGCGCGCGATTCACTCATGCCTGCCATCCTCCGAGCCCGTACCTGCCCGCGCCACGAGTTTTCCCGAAATCACGGACGCCGCGCCGCCCACGCGATCCGGCTCGCCCGCACCAAGAGGTCGTCGCGCCGGGCCAGGCTCTCGGGTCCTTCCGGGTCGAGCAATGCATCGAGCAGGGCCAGGTCCGCGCTGCTCAGCCGGTCCGCCGCCCGCTCCCGCGTGCGACCCAGCGACGCCCGCGCGTACCGCCTCGCCGCCTCCGTCAGCGGCGACCGGAGCTCGGTGTCGAAGGCGCGCTCCTCCTCGACCACGAATCCCGCATCGCGCAGCCGCGCGCCCCAGTCGTCCCCGATGTGCGGCATCTCCTGGGTACGCCATTCGTCGACGACGGCCTGGCAGCGTCCTTCCAGACCATCGCCCAGCGTGTCCGGCAGGAAGCGCGGGAACCCTGCCAACTCGATCACCGCCAACAGCCCGCCGGGCCGCAGCGAGGCGTAGAGCTTCCGCAGAGCCTCGTCCGGATCCGCGAGGTGGTGCATGAACGCCGACGTCCACACCACATCCACGGTCCCGAAGTCCGGCCACGCACCGTCCAGATCCGCCCGCACCGTCCGTACCCGCTTCTCCACGCCGAGCGCGCGCGCCCTCTCGCGCAGCCGCTCCAGCATGAACTCCGACCCGTCCACGGCCTGTACCTCGGCATCCGCCGACTCCCGCAGCAGGGCGAACGTCCCCGTCCCCGTCCCGCACCCGAGGTCGAGCACCCGCCCGGCCGGCAGCGGCCCCGCGTGCCCCGCGACCCACCCGGCCACCTCGCTCAACGATTCGCCGAGCACCTCCGCATCCAGGTCCAGCAACTCGGCCAGCATCGCGTCGCCTCCGTCCCCGTGTGAGTGTCCGTGAGTATGCCCATGCTCGTGGTGGTGCTGCCCGTTCGTCATACCTCCGACCATAAATCCTCCCGCGCCTGTGCGCCGTGACCCCTACAGTGCTCGTGTGCTGCCCACGGAATACGCCTCGCTCCCGATCGCCGAATTCGCATTCCCCGGAGAACTGCGCGACCGCCTGGTCGCCGCGATCCTGTCCGGCGAGAAGAGCACGACCACCGGCCTGCATCTCGAACTCGAGGTCGACGGCGAGGAATTGCCGAAGGTCGGCGACCGCGAACTGGTCGTCGACTCCGCCGCCCGACCCGTCGCCGTGATCGAGATGACCGAGATCCGCGTCCTGCCCCTCGCCGACGTGGATCACCAGCACGCGCTGGACGAGGGCGAAGGCTTCAGCAGCGTCAAGGACTGGCGCCTCGACCACGAGGCCTACTGGCACGGCGCGCAATACCGCGACGCGATCGGCCAACCCGCCTTCACCGTCGACGACTCCACCCTCGTAGTCGCCCTCCGCTTCCGCCTCATCGAAGACCTCCGCGGAACGGATTCCCGATAGGCCGGCCGCGGTTCCATCGATAGGCCGCCGCCACCTGCTCTTCACTCCGGGTCTGCTTAGACTCTGGAATCCCGGTGCGCGGATCGCGACATAACTGATAGAAACGACCCACGTGCCTATCGAAGGGTGTCCGATGGAGTTCAAGCAGTCGCGGAAGCTGTCCGAGGTGCAGTACGACCTGCGCGGACCGGTGCTGCGGCGAGCCAAGGAGCTCGAGGCCGAGGGGCACTCGATCCTGAAGCTGAACATCGGCAACCCGGCGCCGTTCGGCTTCGAGGCGCCGGACGAGCTGATTCAGGACATCATCCGCAATCTGCCGGGCTCGCACGGATACGGCGACTCGAAGGGGCTGCCGTCGGCGCGGCGGGCGGTGGCGCAGGCGTACCAGACGCGCGGGCTGCCGATCGTGGACATCGAGGACATCTACATCGGCAACGGCGTGTCCGAGCTGATCGCGATGGTCCTCAACGGGCTGATCGACCTGAACGACGAGGTGCTCATCCCGGCGCCGGACTACCCGCTGTGGACGGGGGCGACGGCGCTGGCCGGCGGCAGGCCGGTGCACTACCGCTGCGACGAGCAGGCGGGCTGGGCGCCGGACATCGCGGACATCGAGTCGAAGGTGACCGACCGCACCAAGGCGATCGTGATCATCAACCCGAACAACCCGACCGGCGCGGTCTACTCGCCGGAGATCATCGACGCGCTGGTCGAGGTAGCCAGGCGGCACCAGCTGATGGTGCTGTCCGACGAGATCTACGACAAGATCCTCTACGACGGCGCCGCGCACCGGCCGACCGCGCTCGCCTGCCCGGACCTGGTCTGCGTCACGTTCAACGGCCTGTCCAAGATCTACCGCTCGGCCGGCTACCGGATGGGCTGGATGGTCATCACCGGGCCCAAGGAGCACGCGAAGGACTTCCTGGACGGCCTGGAGATCCTCGCCAACCTGCGCCTCGGCCCGAACGTGCCGGTGCAGCACGCGATCCAGGCGGCGCTCGGCGGCTTCCAGTCCATCGACGTGCTCGTCGAGCCGGGCGGCCGGCTCTACGAGCAGCGCGACCTGACCTGGCAGATGCTGAACGAGATCCCCGGCGTGTCCTGCAGCAAGCCGATGGGCGCGATCTACGCGTTCCCGCGGCTGGACCCGAAGATCTACCACATCAGCGACGACGAGCGCTTCGTGATGGACCTGCTGAACGCCGAGAAGACCTTGGTCATGCACGGCACGGCCTTCAACTGGCCGGAGCCCGACCACTTCCGGATCGTCACGCTGCCGCACGTCAAGGACCTCGAAGCGGCGATCGACGGCCTCGCCAGGTTCCTCGCCACGTACCGCCAGTAAGGGCCGCTCCCACCCGTTACCCTTGGCGCTTATGGCTGACATCCGTGAATACGTAGAGGGCAACGCGGCGGAGTTCTTCACCGAACTGAAGGACTGGCTGCGCATCCCGTCCATCTCCGGCGACCCCGACCGGGTCGCGGACGTGCGGGCGAGTGCCGAATGGTTGGCCGCGAAGCTGCGCGCGGTCGGCTTCCCGACCGTCGAGGTGTGGGAGACGGCGGGCGGGCGCGGCCTGCCGGCCGTGTTCGCCGAGTGGCCCTCGGGCGACGCGACGGCCCCGACCGTGGCCGTGTACGGACATCACGACGTGCAGCCGGTGACGCCGCTCGAGCTGTGGCGGACCGGGCCCTTCGAGCCGACCGAGCGCGACGGCAAGCTGTACGCGCGCGGCGCGGCTGACGACAAGGGGCAGGTGTTCTTCCACACCCTCGGCCTGCGGGCGCACCTGGCCGCGACCGGGCGCACCGCCCCCGCAGTCAACCTGAAGCTGATCGTGGAGGGCGAGGAGGAGAGCGGCTCGCCGAACTTCGCCGAACTGCTGCGCGCCCACGCCGACGAGCTGGCCTGCGACGTGGTCGTGGTCTCGGACACCGGCATGTGGGCCAAGGACACCCCGACCTCGTGCACCGGCATGCGGGGCCTGATCTCCGCGCAGCTGGACTTCACCGGACCGAGCGGGGACGTGCACTCCGGCTCCTTCGGCGGCGCGATCCCGAACCCGATCACCGAGCTGGTGCGGGTGCTCGCGCAGCTGCACGACGCCGACCGGCGGGTGACCGTCCCCGGGTTCTACGACGGCATCGTCGAGCTCTCCGACACCGACCGCGAGCTGATCGCCAAGCTGCCGTTCGACGAGCAGGTGTGGCTGGGCAACGCGAAATCCTCGGCGCCCGTCGGCGAGGCCGGGTACTCCACGCTGGAGCGGGTTTGGGCGCGGCCGACCGCGGAGATCAACGGGATCTACGGCGGGCACACCGGTCCGGGCTCGAAGACGATCGTGCCCTCGGAGGCGCACGCCAAGCTCTCCTTCCGGCTGGTCGCCGGGCAGGAGCCGGGCGCGATCACCAAGGCCTTCGAGGCGTGGATCCAGGAGCGGGTGCCGGCCGGGATCACCGCGGCGGTGCAGTTCGAGGGCGAGGGCGTGCGGCCCTGCCTGACGCCGCTCGACCACCCGGCGCTGCAGTCCGTGTCCCGCGCGCTGGGCAGGGCCTTCGCGGAGAACCCGGCCGAGCCGCGGGAGATCCTCTACACCCGCGAGGGCGGTTCCGGACCGGAGGCCGACCTGCAGGACGTGCTCGGCGCCCCGGTCGTCTTCCTCGGCATCTCGCTGCCGGACGACGGCTGGCACGGCCCGAACGAGAAGGTCGACCTGGACCTGCTGCTCAAGGGCGCCGAGGCGGCGGCCCACCTGTGGGAGGACCTGGCCGGCTCCGGACTGGGCGCCGGGACGGGCAAGTAGCACAATATGCTCGTTATGTAACGATAGCCGGCTATAAGTAACAAGCAGAGCGCTCGGGAACAATCGCTCGTTGCCGGGAGTTAGTCGTCACGGGCCGGTGATCCAAACCGCGGTCGCGGCCCGTGATGACACACTTGACGCATGCGGAGAGCAGGGGGTGGCGGTCCGATGGCGGACCCGAGGGACGAGCTGACCGGACCGCTCGGCCGTCTCGCGCTGGCCAGGACGGCGGTGGACCGGCAGGCTGAGCTGCGGCTGGACGAGCCGGCGCTGGCCGCCGCGTGGTCGAACCCGGACACCAGGGTGCTCGTGGTCAGCGAGGGCCGGGCTCTGGTGCTGGACGAGCTCGATCCGGTGGCGCAGGGCAATCCGGACGCGCCGCTGGCCAGGCTGGTGCTGCTCAACTCGCTGGACGCGCCGGAGGGGGACCGCTTCTTCCTCGGCCGCGACGACGAGGGCCGCGCCTACTTCGCGGTCCCGGGCGAGTCCCTGCCGGGCCGTCAGGACGCGGACGCCCGCTCGGCCTCGCTGCGCGAGGTCGGCATGCTGCTCTCGGACCGGGACGCCGGCCTGCTCACGCACGCCGTCGCGCTCGAGTACTGGCACCGCAGCCACCGCTTCTGCCCGCGCTGCGGCCACCCGACGAGTTCCGCCGCCGCGGGTCACGTGCGCCGCTGCTCCCAGTGCGGCACGGAGCACTACCCGCGCACCGACCCGGCGGTGATCATGGCGGTCACCGACCCGGAGGACCGGCTGCTGCTGGGCCGCCAGTCCAACTGGGACCCGAACCGCTACTCGGTGCTCGCCGGCTTCGTCGAGCCGGGCGAGTCGCTCGAGGCCGCGGTCGCCCGCGAGGTGCAGGAGGAGGCCGGGCTGACGGTCACCCGGGTCGAGTACCTCGGCTCTCAGCCGTGGCCGTTCCCGTGCAGCCTGATGCTCGGCTTCCGGGCCCGCGTGCACGATCCGGAGCGGGTGCGCGCGGACGGCGACGAGCTGCAGGAGGTGCGCTGGTTCAGCCGCGCCGAGCTCGCCGCGGCGATCGAGTCGGGAGAGGTGATCCCCTCCGGCCGGATCTCCATAGCGCGCAAGCTCATCGAGAACTGGTTCGGCGCGGACTGGTCCGTGCCGCCGGGCGTCTGAGCCCGCGTCAGCGGGCGGCGTGCAGGCGGCGTCCGCTGGCCGGTTCGAAGTAGTGGATCTCGGCGGGGTCGAGGGCGAGGCCGACGGCGGTGCCGGGTTCGGGTGTAGCGCCGGGTTCGCAGCGTACGATGACGTCCCTGCGCCGCTCGCCGAGGCCCGCGGTGCAGTGCGCGTAGGAGACGTAGCCGAGGTTTTCCACGGCTTCGACGTGCGCGAACAGGCCGACGCCCGGTGGGGCGAGTCTCACCTTGTCGGGGCGGAAGCCGATGGTGACCTCGGGTTTGGTCAGCTCGGCGACGAGGCCGCGGCCGAGCGGGAGTTCCACGACGTCCACGTCGCCGAGCAGCGCCCAGGTGTGTTCGACCCGCGCGCTGAGCAGGTTCATCGGCGGCGAGCCGACGAAGCCCGCGACGTAGGCGTTGGCCGGGTTCTCGTAGAGCACCCGCGGCGCGTCGCACTGCAGCAGCACGCCGTCCTTGAGCACCGCGATGCGGTCGCCCATGGTCATCGCCTCGATCTGATCGTGCGTCACGTAGAGCATCGTGGTGCCGAGGCGGCGCTGCAGGTTCGAGATCTGCGAGCGCACCTCCGCGCGCAGCTTGGCGTCGAGCGCGCCGAGCGGCTCGTCCATCAGGTAGACCTGCGGTTCGCGCATCATGGCGCGGCCCATCGCGACGCGCTGCTGCTCACCGCCGGAAAGCGTGCGCGGCAGCCGGTCCAGCGTCGGCGTCAGGTCCAGCTGGGAGGCCATCCGACGCACCCGGCGGGCGACGGCCGAGTGCGGCGTGCCCATGATCGTCATGCGGAACCCGAGATTCTGGGCGACGGTCATCTGCGGGTAGAGCGCGTAGCTCTGGAAGACCATCGCGATGTCGCGCTCACCCGGTTCGAGGTCGCTGACGTCCCGTCCGTCGATGAACACCGAGCCGGAGTCCACCGTCTCCAGGCCGGCGAGCATGCGCAGGGCGGTCGTCTTCCCGCAGCCGCTGGCCCCGAGAAGCACCATGAACTCGCCTGATTCCACCATCAGGTCGAGGCTGTCCACGGCGGGCATCTCGGTCCCCGGGTATGTGTGTGTTGCCTCCACGAATTCGACACTGGCCACGTTGATCCATCCCATGTGCCCACAAACAGTTACGATAATGTCACTGTGCGATGGTGCGATGGTGCATGTGGTGAGGCGAAGAGTTAAGCACAGGAACCGGTCGCGCGTCTGCACTTAATGTTCACGCGATTGCGGGGAGTGATCCGTCCGGGTCGCGCAGTCCGAGCTTGCGCAGGCAGGAACGCCGTTGCAGCACGGAGAGGCCGGCGACCGCGCCACCGAGCGCGAGCCAGCCGACGGGGCCTGCGACCATTACGACGCTCGTCAGCAGCAGTGGGCCCGCGGACTTCTGGATCGACTGAGACATCCCGGCCACGCCGAGGTACGCGGGTCTGGCCCCATCCGGCGCGAGGGCAACTGCGAGCTCCCACGAACTGACCGATCGCATCAGCTCGGCGAGCGTCTGCAATCCGGTCGCGACCAGCAGGGCGAGCGAGGCGAATAAGGTGCCGAATTCCGGTGCGACGGCGACGCAGGCGCAGCAGGCGAGGATGATCAGGCCGTAGCGCGCGACCGCGGACGTTGCGTCGTGCGGGCTCTTGGTGGCGGCGGAAATCCGCATCTGCAGCGCGACGACGAGCACCGTGTTGAGCGCGAGGAACGCGGGGACGAGTGCGTGCGGGGCGGTGGTGCGCGTGATCAGCCAGAGTGGCAGGCCCAGGTTGAGGATCGGGTCGTCCGTGGCCATGAAGATGTCGAGGAACACGAACGCCAGGTAGCCGGGGTCGCGCCACGGGTTCGCGGTCGGCACCGTGTCAGCGGCCTGCGACGTGACGCGGGCCGGCGCCCCCGACGTCTTCCGCACTCGGCGCACGAGCACCGAGCAGACGATGAACGAGAACGCGTCGAGCAGGATCAGCATGCGGTACGCGTCGCGGGTTCCGAAGGCGAGTCCGATGGCCGCGATTCCGGCGCCGATGGCGAATCCGGCGTTGGCCACGCTGCGGAAGAGCGCCTGATACATGGCGCGCTCGGGGCCTGCGACGTCTGCGGCGAAGAGCATTTCCAGCGTCTTCGCGGCGCGGTCGCCGAAGAACGTGACGGCGACGGCGGGCAGTAGTACGGCGAAGCGCGTGGAGGCCAACATCGCGCAGAGCGTGACCACGCGCAGCAGGTGACAGCCGATCAGCAGCACGCGGACGGAGTTGCGGGCGGCGAGCCGTCCGGCGACCGGCGAACCGAGGATTCCGGCCACGGCGCCGATGCCGATCAGCAAACCGATGCTGCGTGCGTCGAGCCGGGCCACGACGGTGAAGTACAGGACCTCGGCGGCATTCCACACGCCGGTGCCGGTGCGGTCCAAGAACTGCGCGGAGAGCATGATCCGCGCGTCGCGTCCGCCCGGAGGATTGCGCAGTTGGCTGAACAGCCCCGGGTGTGCCACAGCCGACAGTCTTCACATTGACAATCTCGATGTCAAGATAAATTCGGCGGGCTACGCTGGGCCGCATGCGCAAGTTCGAACCCGGATACGAGGACCCGGCGCGGCTGCTCGCCGAGGCCGCCGCGTGCCCGGATCCCGAGGACGAACGCCGCCTGCGGCCGATCCGCAGACTCCAGCGCCGTCCCGACGCGGAGACCTTCCTCGCGGTGGCCGAGGCCGCGCGTTCCGCGGACCTCGAACTGCGCCTGGTCGCGGTGGACGTGCTGGGCCAACTCGGCTACGCGAGCGGCCGGCCGTACCGCGAGCAGACGCTGCCGATACTCCTCGCCGAGCTCGACCAGGCCGAGGACCCACGACTACTCCAAGCCGCGATCACGGCACTGGCCCATCTCGGCGACGGCAGGGCGCTGAATTCAGTGCTGCGCTACGCGGTCTACCGCGATGCGGACATACGCCGCGCGGTCGCCCTCGCCCTGCCCTCCATCGCCGACGAGCGGTACCCGGCACCCGAAGTCGAGGACGCGCTCGTCGAACTCAGTGCGGACACGGACGAGGCCGTGCGCGACTGGGCGGCCTTCGGCCTCGCGGAGATCAGACGCTCGCGGCCTTGACCTGCGCCAGCGACGGGTTCGTCATCACCGTCTGCTTGCCGCCGGGGGCCACGACCACGACGGTCGGCACGGTCTGGTTGCCGTTGTTGACCTTCATGACGTAGTCCGCGGCTTCCGGCTGCTGCTCGATGTCCACCTCGTCGAAGGTGATGCCCTCGCGGCCGAGCTGGCCCTTGAGCCGCTTGCAGTAGCCGCACCAGGGGGTCGAATACATGGTGATCTGGGCCGACATCCTCGCAACACTCCTCATCTTCGGCGGATCCGCAGGATACAACCGCTCCGGGCGCCGAATCCTTCCCGCCTCTGCCCGGCTGTCGGACCGGCCTGTCACAATCGGGCTCATGACAGATCCCGACGAGCTCCTTGCCGGACTGGACCGTGAACAGCGCGAGGTCGCCCGCGCGCTGCACGGTCCGGTGTGCGTGCTCGCGGGTGCCGGGACGGGCAAGACCCGGGCGATCACGCACCGGATCGCGTACGGCGTGGCCACCGGCGCCTTCCAGGCCAACCAGCTGCTCGCCGTCACCTTCACCGCGCGCGCCGCGGGGGAGATGCGCGGCCGGCTGCGCGGGCTCGGGGCGGGGACGGTGCAGGCGCGCACCTTCCACTCGGCCGCGCTGCGCCAGCTGCAGTACTTCTGGCCGCAGACGGTCGGCGGGCCGCCGCCGCGGATCCTGGAGTCGAAGATCTCGCTGGTCGCCGAGGCCGCGGCGGCCTGCCGGATCAAGACCGACCGGGCCGCGCTGCGCGACCTGGCCTCCGAGATCGAGTGGTGCAAGTCCACCCAGACCGCGCCGGAGGACTACGGGACCGCCGTCGCCAAGGCGCAGAAGGTGCCGCCGCGCGAGCCCGCCGAGGTCAGCCGGGTCTACGCGGCGTACGAGGAGCACAAGCGGGACCGCGGCTTCATCGACTTCGAGGACGTGCTGCTGCTCACCATCGGCGTGCTCGAATCCAAGCCGAACGTCGCCGACCAGGTGCGCTCGCAGTACCGGCACTTCGTGGTGGACGAGTACCAGGACGTCAACCCGCTGCAGCAGCGCCTGCTCGACCAGTGGCTCGGGCAGCGCGACTCGCTCTGCGTGGTCGGCGACGCGAGCCAGACCATTTACTCGTTCACCGGCGCCACGCCCGAGTACCTGCTCGGCTTCCCGGACCGCTACCCGGACGCCACCGTGATCCGGCTGGTCCGCGACTACCGTTCCACGCCGCAGGTGGTCGGTGTGGCGAACGCGCTGCTCGGCGCGATCCCGCAGGACACCCAGGCCGGTCGGCGCGCGGCCCGGGCCCGGCTCGAGCTCGTCGCGCAGCGGCACGCCGGCCCGCCGGCCGGCTACACCGAGTACCCGGACGAGGCGGCGGAGGCCGAGGGCGTCGCCGAGAACATCAGAACGCTGATCGAGCGCGGCGCGCGGCCCGCGGAGATCGCGGTGCTCTTCCGGATCAACGCGCAGTCCGAGGTCTACGAGCAGGCGCTGGCGGATCGCGGCGTGCCCTACGTGGTGCGCGGCATCGAGCGCTTCTTCGACCGGCCGGAGGTGCGGCAGGCCGTGTTGCTGCTGCGCGGGGCCGCCCGCTCGAGCGGCGCCGCCGAAGGCGGTTCCGCGGGCAGCGCGGCGGGCGACTCAGCAGGCGGTGACGGGAGCATGGAGGGGCTCGCCGCGACCGTGCGCGCGGTGCTCTCCGGCAACGGTTGGTCGCCCAAGGCCCCGGCCGGCTCCGGCCGGGCCCGCGAGCAGTGGGAGTCGCTGGCCGCGCTCGCCGCGCTGGCCGAGGAGCACGAGGCCGGGCATCCGCGGGCCGGGCTCGTGGAGTTCGTGCGCGAACTCGAGGAGCGCGCCGCCGTCCAGCACGCCCCGGTCGTGGACGGCGTCACCCTCGCGTCGCTGCACTCCGCGAAGGGCCTGGAGTGGGACGCGGTCTACCTCGTCGGTCTGACGGAGGGTCTGATGCCGATCACCTACGCGGAGACGGACGAGCAGTTGGAGGAGGAGCGCCGGCTGCTGTACGTCGGCGTGACCCGGGCCCGCGAGACGCTGCAGCTGTCCTGGGCGCTGGCCCGCGCTCCGGGCGGCCGGGCCTCGCGCCGTCCCTCGCGCTTCCTCGACTCGCTGCGCGAGGCGAAGGCGGCCATGGCGGACGCCGGCGCCGGGGGAGTGGTGCGCCGCGGTTCCGGGCGCGGGCCGCAGGAGCAGGGCAAGTCCAAGCGAACCGGGCCGGTGCGCTGCCGGGTATGCGGCAAGGCCCTGATCGAGGCCGTGGACCGCAAGCTCGGCCGCTGCGCCGACTGCCCCTCGGATCTGGACCAGGCGCTCTTCGAGCGGCTACGGGAGTGGCGGCTGGCGCAGGCCACGGACCAGTCGGTGCCCGCCTACGTCGTCTTCACCGACGCCACGCTGACCGCGATCGCCGAGACCCGGCCCACGGAGCGCTCCGCGCTCGCGAGGATCCCCGGCGTCGGCGCGGGCAAGCTGGAGCGCTATGCGGACCAGGTGCTCGCGATCCTCACCGGCTCCGCGCCCGCCGCGGACGAGGCGGCGGCGGACTCCCAGGAGCCGCCGGATGCCCAGGAACCGCCGGAATCGCAGTGGCCGGAGGAGCCGGCGGAGGCCGCGGAGGCGAGCGAGCCCGGCGAGATGCTGGAGCCGCTGCCCGAGCCGGAGCCGGGGGACGTGGGGGAGCCCGCCTAGGAGAGATCCACCGGCTGCCCGAGCGATTCCTCGGTGAGCGGATAGCCGTGGATCGAGATGGAGACGCCGAGCTGCAGCCCCTCGGTCGGCGGCGGCGCCGACCCGGCCGGGCAGGCCGACATCTGGATCGCGAAGCTCACCGTGACCGTCGACTCGGCGCCCACGGTTCCGCCGACGGGCGTCGTCGGGTGTTCGGATTCGGCGGTACAGGGCGCGGAGGCGTCGCTGCCCGGGGCCGAGATCGACAGGTCGGCCGTGTACTGCATCGCCGTATCAGCATGCGAGGTGACCGACACGTCGAGCGT
>NZ_DASZKT010000089.1:0-45968 GCF_035552695.1 Actinospica sp. | reverse complement strand
TCCTCGGTGAGCGGATAGCCGTGGATCGAGATGGAGACGCCGAGCTGCAGCCCCTCGGTCGGCGGCGGCGCCGACCCGGCCGGGCAGGCCGACATCTGGATCGCGAAGCTCACCGTGACCGTCGACTCGGCGCCCACCGTTCCGCCGACGGGCGTCGTCGGGTGTTCGGATTCGGCGGTACAGGGCGCGGAGGCGTCGCTGCCCGGGGCCGAGATCGACAGGTCGGCCGTGTACTGCATCGCCGTATCAGCATGCGAGGTGACCGACACGTCGAGCGTCAGGACGTGCGTGGCCGAGTCGTAGTGCTTCGCCTGCTTCAGATTGCTGACGGCGTTGTCGCCCTGCTGCAGGCAGATCCGCTGCTGCATCTCGGCCTGAAACCCCTGGCCCGCCTCCGGATCCAGCGTGGCCTCGGCGATCCGCCCGCCGGAGGTCCTCGCCCGCACCTTCAGGGTCGCGATGGGCTGCACCGGTATGACGAATGACGGGTCGCTGTTCGCCGAGGGGTAGCCCAGGGCCGGATTCTGGGTGCAGTCCACCGTCACCACGCCGGCGACGATGCCGGTCTGGCCGGTCTTGAGCGTCGTCGCGCCGGTCGGCGCGAGGCTCGCGGTGCCGACCATTCCCGGTTCCGTCAGCATGGCGCCGAGCAGCACGATCGGCTGCGGACTCTGGTTGACCACCGGCACGTCGACCCGCTCCCGGACCTCGGCGTGCCAGCTCGCCGCCAAGGCCAGGTCCGCGAGGTCGGGGATCTGCGGCGGGTAGCCGGCTGAGGCGAGGCTGAACAGGTTCGCGATCCGGACGTCCGTCAGATGCCGGTGGTAGGCGGTCGTGAACGCCACGCCCGTACCGCCGAGGAACAGCGCCAGCGCGACGAGCGTGACCAGCAGCCGGTTCCGGGAGACGTGCGGCGGCAGCGTTCCAGGGTGCAGCCCGCCCTCGACGCGCTCGTCATCGAGCCACGCCGCGTCGCCGAGATCCTCGTCCTCGTCGAGGAATACGACCTCGTCCTCGTCATCCCCCATCAGGTCCACCTTTTCAAGAAAGCAAACCGCAGGCGGCGCGGACAAGCATGCCGAGATCGAAACTCTCCATCTGGAAGACCGCCGGAGTCCCTCGGTAGTACAGCAGCATCTCCAGTTCCACGTCGCCCCGCGCAGTCGTCACCAGCGTCGGGCAGGCCGAGACGTGAACGGTGAAACCGGCGACCATGTTCGCGCCGGGCTGGAGCGTCCCGGTGACCGGGCCGACGGGCGTCGGCGTCGACAGCGGAACGCTCGGCATCAGCGTCGGCGGGGTGGAGACGATCTCGACGACTTCGTAGCGCAGCGGCTGCGCGGCCAGCGACTGCGTGGAGACGGTCACGGTGAACGAGTGCGTCGCGGAGTTCACGGACTGCGGAAAGAAGCTCGTGGCCAGTCCATGGCCCTGCTCCACGCAGATCTCCTGGCGCACCGACTCGCCGCCGCCGTCCAGGCCCACCGAGGCCACGCCGACGGCCCCGCCCGTGGTGCGCGCCTGGACCAGCACGGCGTTGCCGCGGTCCGCGCCGGTGTTCGCCGCCCGGACCCCGCAGTCCACGGTGGCGACGCCGGTCAGCCGGCCGGTCTGCCCGGGCCGCAGCACCCCCGAGCCGCTCGGCCGCAGCGCGGCCGGCGCGGTCAGCCCCGGGCCGTACAGCGTGCTGCCGGACAGCAGGGTTATCGGGTCAGGGCTCTCATTCGTGACGTCCACGGCGACCGGCGCGCTCGGGTCGATCCGCCAGGCACCCGCGCCGCCGAGCGCTCCCGGGTCGAGCAGCGTGACCGGGTCGCCGACGTCCACCGCGTGCAGCATCAGCGTGTCCGCGGCAAGCTCGACCGCCTTGTCGTGCCGGTAGGTCGCCGCGCCGGCGTATCCGGTCGCGGCCAGCACGAGCGCGAAGACCAGCAGTGAGCCGAGGATCCGGCGCGCGGTGGTACGCGACGGCAGCCGCGCGCTCTCGTGCGACCGGACGTGCTCCTCGTCGTGCTCGCCCTGCTCGTCCAGCCAGGCGACGGAGTCCGGATCGTCGTGTGGGTCGATGAATTCGATCTGCGGCGGTTGATCCATTCGGCCTCATCCAATCGACCTGCCGCCAGGGAATCCGCGCCGGCGATGATCGTCGAGGCAGACTCTAGGCCGGGGCCGCTCCGCCGTCCAGAGTCGGCTTTACCGGATCGTGTCCGGGGGATCACCGGAAAATGCCGTGCAGGGGGTGACACGGCCCGGCGCCCATGACAGGATAATTCTCGCACCGGAAGCTTCGGGTTCCGGGCGGACGTGGGGAGCATCCGGTGGCGGATGCAGAAAGCAATCGGGGACTTTCCACGAAACCGCAGGTCAAAAATAGATTGCGGGCTTGGGGGAAAAGGTTCTAACCTCTGAGTCGCGCCGACGAACCAGGCCGGTGCCCCGCAGTTTGAACGAAGGCCGACAGGCCACCGCGCACGTCGATTCCGGCTCGCCCCCGGAACCGGCCGAGTACGAGAGGGAGGCGAGAGAAATCCAATGCTGACTCAGATCCAGATTGCCGAGCCGCAGGCTGCCGTTCTCGCCGCCTGCCCGCGCCCGCGCGCCGTGACCCCGGCTGTGCTTTCGAACCGCGTTCTTTCCCCGCTGATGCCGTCGTCCTCTCCCGCTTGGGTGGGCGTCGTGCGCCTCGGTGCGGTGTCCGAAGTGCGGCGCGGTCGGCTGATGGCCGAGCGTACGCGTGCCTTCGGCTTCGCCGCGGCCACCCGGCCGGCCGGCTATGCGGCCGCCGCGCGCGTCATCGGCGCCGGAGTCGTCGGCAGCGGCAGCGGAAGCAATGGCACGACCGGCAGCAAGAAGGACCAGCAGGACAAGCAGCACCTGACCGACCGTCGGGGACCCGTAACCTGGAGACCACCGCACTGACCGCCCGTCAGCGCGAGCAGCCTCCAGGCCGCGGAACCCGAGAACCGGGATCCGCGGCCTTATTCGTTCCCCGAAGCACCAGGGGGACGCGGCGGGCAGCGGGACCATCGATACGACAAGGACCGGAAAGACCGTGCAGATCGAAAGCCTCGATCAGGCCTCGACTTCTTCCACGACCAGCCCCGCCGTAGTCCCGAGCCCCCAGAAGGAGCCAGCGATGCAGCTGACCGTCTTCGAGCCCAACACCGTTCTTGACGACCTGCCCTGCCGCAGCGTCGAGCCCGAGCTCTTCTTCGCCGAGTCCCCGGCCGACGTCGAGCTCGCCAAGGCGGTGTGTACCGACTGCCCCATCCGCGAGGCCTGCCTGCAGGGCGCCCTGGAGCGCAAGGAGCCCTGGGGCGTCTGGGGTGGTGAGCTCTTCGTCCAGGGTGTCGTCGTCGCCCGCAAGCGGCCCCGGGGCCGTCCGCGCAAGACCGACGCCGCGCTCGTCGCCTGAATCAGTCCGTCCCCCGTCCCCACACACCGAGAAACCAGGAAAACCGATGTCCAAGACCCTGCTCAAGCCCGCCGGCGTCCGCGCCGAGTCCGGTAATCCGCACGCCTTCTTCGAGCTCGAACCCACCACCCAGAGGAGCAACACCACCATGTTCACCGCGAACTACGGCTACGCCCAGGAACTGCACAGGGAACGGTTACGACAAGCGGAGGCGCAACGCCTCCGACGCACCGCCTACCGCGCGCGGCGCGGTCTGGCGGCCCGGCTGCTCGGCAAGTAGCGGCCGGCCCGCCTAGCGGGCCGACGCGTCGGCAACCGAACACAGAGCAGTAGAGCACCAACACCCCCTGCCCGGTCAGGGCCCGGAAGCGTGAATCAGATCCCCGCGAGAGGGGTCACGCTTCCGGGCTCAGGCCGGGCAGGCAGGGTTCCAGCACCTCGCGCACGGCGATCGTCGAGCCGAGCTGGCAGAGGATGCCGAGGGTGCCCATGCTGACCCGGTGGATCAGCATGTACGCCGGCGGCAGGTTGAAGCGGCGGCCCACGGAGGCGGCCGGGTTGCCGCGACCGGAGAGATGCGAGCCCTGTTCGCGCAGCCAGGCGCGGCTGTAGGTGAAGATCTCGGCGCGCAGCGGGTCGAGCAGCGGGGCCAGGTAGTCCAGCGCCTCCTGCGGCTCCATCTTGATCCCCGGGCGCACGAAGCCCTCACCGCTCAGGATGCGCACGACCTCGTCGGCCTCGTCCTGCAGCGCGAATCTGATGGCGGTTCCGATCGCGGGCGGCATGCCCTCCGGCAGCCGGTTGACCGCGCCGAAGTCGAGCACGCCGAGCTGCCACGGTCCGTCCTCGTCCGCGCCGTCGACGGGCAGCAGCCGGAAGTTGCCAGGGTGCGGATCGGCGTGCAGCAGGCCGACCCTGCTCGGCCCGGAGAACAGGAAGCCGAGCAGCAGCCGGCCGGCCTCGTTGCGCTGCTCCGGCGTGCCCGAGGCGATGATCTTGGACAGCGGGATGCCGTCGATCCACTCGGTGACCAGCACCGTGCCCTGCTGCGCGACCACGGCCGGGACGTGGATGCCCGGGTCGTCCGCGTAGCCCTCTGCGTACGTGCTCTGGTTCTCCGCCTCGGCCGCGTAGTCCAGCTCCTCGGCGATCCGCTCCTTGAGCTCCGTCACCAGCGACTTGACGTCCATGCCGGGCACCAGGACGCCGAACAGCCGGGAGATCCGGCTGAGCTGGTTGAGGTCGGTGATCAGGGCCTTGCCCGCGCCCGGATACTGCACCTTGACCGCGACCCGGCGTCCGTCCGACCAGACGGCCCGGTGCACCTGGCCGATCGACGCGGCGGCCGCGGGGGAGTCGTCGAAGGATTCGAAGTGATCGCGCCACTCCGGGCCGAAGGACTGCGTCATCACCTTGTGCACGGACGAGGCGGGCAGCGCCGGCGCGTTCTCCTGAAGCTTGGTGAGCGCACCGCGATAGGGACCGGCGAGCTCCTCGGGCAGCGCGGCCTCGAAGACCGAGAGCGCCTGCCCGAACTTCATGGCCCCGCCCTTGAGCTCGCCGAGCACCTTGAACAGCTGCTCGGCGGTGCGGGTCTGCAGCTCGCTCGCGACGGCCGCGGCCGGCGCGCCGACCACCCGTTTGCCCAGGCCGATGGTGACCCGGCCGGCCAGTCCGAGCGGGAGCGTGGCCAGCTTGGCGGTTCGGGTCACCGCGTTACGCGGCAGATCACTCATACGGCCTATTCAAGCAGTTCGACTTGATGGAGGAAGCTGCGGGCACCGCAACCGCACGAGGGATGGGCGTCGATCTCGATCCGGAGCGGTGTGGCGTCCGGCGGGCGCAGGCTCGTCAGCGCGCCGAGCACCGTCGGTTCGCGGCCGTCCAGATGCGTCAGCGCGTACTGCACCGCGTACGCCGCGCCGAGCAGCATGAGCGAGGTGTCCGCGGGCGGCAGCTCGCCGGGACGAGCCGCGCCGAACTGCGCGAGGAACTGCGGCCAACTCGGGTCCAGCTCGCTCAGCCGCAGGTCGGCGCAGTGCACGCAGGCCGTGCGGCCGGGCAGCACGAGAGGGCCGACCAGTACCTCGTCCTCCGCCGGACGCACGAGCAGGTGCGGCACGCCATCCGCCATCAGGTTGCCGAGGAACTCCACCGGATATCGCTCGACCGGCGCAACGACGACGAGGTCGGGCCGGCGGGTCGAGTAGGCCGGGGCGATCCGGGTGGACGGCGTGTCGCGCTGGATCGCGCGGCAGGCGGCCTCCTGCCGCCGCTTGCCGACGTGCGCCGGATCGAGCGCGCCGGGTCCGGTGTCCCGATGGTCCGCGGGATTCGGGTCGACCGGCCGCACCACGCCCACCCCGGCCGCGGCCAGCTGCCGCGCGACCTGCGCGCCGATCGGGCCGAGCCCGTACACGGCCGTGTGCTGCTGCGCCCGCCGCTCCAGCGCCCGCGCCCCGGCGCCCGGCAGCCCGTTGCGCAGGCCGAGCGCGCTGACCACCGGCCCGAGCCGAGCCCGTTCCCCGACGCTGAGCCGGGCCAGTCCTGGAGTCGGCAGCGCCGCGTCGTCCAGCGAGCCCTCGAGGGCCAGCCGGTTCAGCAGGCCCAGCGAACGTTCACTCGTCAGGCCTAGTCGCGCGCCATAAGAAAGCAGCCCGTCGATATCCCGCGTGCCGTCCAGCGCCTCGAGAAGCACCCGTTCGGCGGAATCCAGCTGATGGATCCGGCGATGCGGCCCCCGGCCGAGTTGCAGGGTGTTCGGGTCCAGCCAGACGCGGCCCAATCCGGGCTTCAGGATCGGGCGCACCGGCGCGCGGCTCCTTCGGGTGAGGGGACGGAGAGGTCAGGCGGGGAAACACGGGGCGGGCCGGTATCCGGGAATTCGGATACCGGCCCGCCCGCGCCGGCGATTCCAGACCGCTGCCCGGCTCAGGCCTTGCCCAGAATCCGGTTGACCTTGGTGCCGCAGGTCGGGCACGTGCCCTGGGCCATGCGCCGGCCCGACTCGCTGACTTTGACCTCGCCGGTGAAGTGCCGCTTCTCCTTGCACTTCACGCAGTAGGCCTCACCCGTGTATGTCTCGGCCATGGTGGCCCTCCTGTGCTTCTCGCGGTTGGTTCGTCCGTTTGGCCGCGTTCGACCCCTGGACGAGAGTCACCATACGCGAGAGCGGAGCGTGTTCCCGCATCACGCACGCTCGGCGGGGCGCGCTCACACGCGTGTTGACGCGTTCGGGTGAGTTGTAGGACCGCCGGTCGGACGACCAGCGGATAGCCGCGGCGAAGGAGCGGGGATTCGCCCCGGAGATCACCGGGGCAATAGCAGTGCGGGGCCCCCAGGCGCACGTCCCGGTTCGCGCGGTGATCGCCCACCGCGGCCGCCGAGCTGTTTTCCGAAGGCCCCGCATTCAGGTGACGACGGTACGGCGGTGGGGCCCGGGTCGTCAATTGCGCCACGCGAACGGCTGTGGACAACCCTGGGGATAACCTGGTGACAATCCCGTCAAGTATGTGGATCGTTCCGGCATTTCATGTGGATAACCGGTGGACGAAACCGAGTTCCGGCCTTTCACCAGGCAGGATAAGAAATCTTTCGACGAAGTCCGTACGTCGGAGTGCGTGCCCGGGGAAGATTTCGCAACACTTGGGCCCGCGGGTGGCGCCAAAAGGGCTCCGAACCGCTACGTTGGGTTGCGTGTCAGCCGACCTGACCCCGCCGGACGCAGAGGACGCCGCGGGGTCGAAACGTGGTACGGCCGCCGGGGACGCCGTGGAGGTACGTCGTTCGGCGCGTCGACGGCGGACCGTGTCCGCGTACCGGCAGGGCGACCGGACCGTCGTGCTGATCCCGGCGCAGATGTCGGCGCGCGAGGAGGAGCGCTGGGTCAAGGCGATGGTAGCCCGCCTGGACTCGCGCGAGCGCCGCAGCCGGCCGGGCGAGGCCGAGCTGGCCGCCCGGGCCAAGGACCTCTCGGTCAGGTATCTCGGCGGCCGGGCCGTCCCGCTCTCGGTGCGCTGGGTGACGAACCAGGGCGCCCGCTGGGGCTCGTGCACCCCGATCGACGCGTCGATCCGGCTCTCCGACCGGCTGCGCGGCATGCCGGACTTCGTCATCGACTACGTGCTGCTGCACGAACTCGCCCACCTGATCGAGCCCAACCACGGCGCGGGCTTCTGGAGGCTGCTCGAGGGCTTTCCGAAGCTGGAGCGGGCCCGCGGCTTCCTCGACGGCTTCGCGGCCGCGAGCGCCGCCGCGGCGGGAGCGGACTCGGGCGCCGCCGAGGGCACCGACGTGGACGACGGCGACGTGGAGGACTGCGGCGAGCAGGACGGCGGCGAGCAGGACGGCGGCGAGCAGGAGATCTCAGCCTGAGCCGAGGCAGATGAAGGCGGGGGCCTCGGGGTGCTCCGCCTGCGCCTTCGCCAGGGCCTGCGCCGGGCGGACGTTCGCGCCGAGCTCGGTGTGCAGCGCCGTCATCAGGACCCTGGTGTACTCGTCGTCGACCGGGGCCACCGAGGCGATCAGGGTCTTGCTTCCCAATGCCAGCAGGGCGCTGGCCACGCCCATCAGCTCGTCGCCCGGGTGGATGCCGGACAGGGCCGAGTCGCAGGCCGAGAGGATCAGCAGCCGCGGCGCGCGGCCGAGGGATTCGAGGTCGTAGACGGTCAGCGGCCCGTCGGCCAGCTCCAGGTTCGAGAACAGCGGGTTGTCCTTGCGGAACTTGCCGTGCGCGGCCAGATGCGCGAGCCGGGCTCCGTCCCAGGACGCGGCGACCGCCTCGGCGGCGGCCCGCCCGCCCTGCAGGGGCTCGGCGTCCGGATAGAGCTTCGCGATCGCCGCGATCTCGTCCTCGGCGTGCGGCAGGCCGGGGCCGTGCGCCAGCGCCACCGGACCGGGACGCCGCGGGACCTGCTCGGCGGCCAGCCAGCTGCGCGCCGACGGGGCGACCGTCAGGATCCTGTTCTCCATCGACGGCAGCGCGGCCCACGCGAGCGCGTGCAGCGAACCCGTAGGCACCAGCACGAGTTCCTCGTCGTCGCCGAGCCGCTTGCGCAGCGGGCCGAGCAGCATCCCGTCCAGGTTCTTGCGCGCGTGCTGGTAGATCTGTCGCGCACCCTCGAGCATCCGCGACGAGCCGTGCTGCCTCGCGATGCGGCCCATCGCGAAGCGCAGCGACTCCAATTCCTTGAGCACCGCCTGGTACGAGCCGATCCGGTGCCGCGTGCACCGGCCGTCCGCCACGACGATCGCGTGCAGCTCGTCCTCAAGCCGCACGTACTCCACGAGCGTCCGGCCGTTCAGCGCGCCGTTCAGGGCCCTGAGATCGAGCGGGGACTCCGCGGACGACTGGGTCCCCGGCGTGTGCCGGGCCAGTTCCCTGATCTCCTCCTCGAGCTTGACGCGCTCGCGCTGCAGTGCGCGGATGTCCTTGCCCACCAGCGCGTCGTCGGACACCTGCGAGGTCACGTAGCGCAGCCTGGCCAACAGTTCCGCCAATTGCCCCGACTGCGCCGGGCGCACGGGTGCGCGCCGCAGCGAGGCCGCACGCCACTGCTCCGCGCGGACCAGCAGACTGCGCGCCGAACCGCCCTCCAGACTCAGCCGCAGCCCCGCCTTCGCCAGATCCGCGCCCAGCGCGGCGCTGCCGGCCCGCAGGTCCGTCGCGCCGAGCGTGCCGGCGAATTCGGCCAGCACCCTCAGGCCCTGGGTCACGGCACGTCCGGCGCCGCCGCGGTCCCCGGCGAGCAGCCTGCGCTCGCTCTCCGCCTCCCAGGCCAGGATCCGCAGCGAGGCCAGGCCGCCGCTGAACCGCGCCTCGCCGATCAGCCCGTAGAGCCGGGCGGCCTGCGCCCGGCGACCGAGCGCGGCGGCGGTACGCGCCGCGAGCAATCGCGCCTCCTGCGGCGAGAGCAGCCAGCCGGAGCGTTCGAGGGCGGTCGCGCAGCGGATCAGCTCCCGGAGAAGCTCGGTCGTGCGTTCGCCCTCGGCGTACCGCGCGGCGAGTTCGACCTGCCAGGCCCACGCCGACCAGGTGCGCCGCCGCTGCTCGGTGAAGTCCGCTCGCGCGTCAGCGGCCAGCGCCGACGCCCGTCCCACCTGGTTCGCCGCCAAGGCCGCCCGCGCGGCCATCAGCCGCGATTCGGCGGCGTCGAAGGCCCGCCCCCGTTCGAGCTGTCCGGCGACGGCGCGTTCGGCGTTCTCCAGCGCCTCCACCGCCAGACCCGCGGTGAGCAGCGCGTCGGCCCGGTCGGCATACGCGGCCTCCACCCGGTGTGAGCTCTGCTCTCCGGCCCGCAGCGAACGCGTGATCTCCTGCAGCGCCTCGGGAATGCGGCCGGCGCGCAGCAGCACGAAGCCGTAGTTGAGATGCAGGTTGAAACCGACGTCGGTCATGTCGGCGGACTCGGCGAGGGCGATCGAGCGACGCAGGTCGTCGGCGGCGATCTCATGCTTGCCCTGGTAGGCCAGCATCGTGCCACGCAGGCTGAGCATGATCACCTGCCAGCGGCGGTCGTCGTGCCGCAGCAGCACGGGTTCGGCGGCGGCGTAGGACTCCAGCGCCTCGGCATTGCGGCCCAGCCGTTGCAGGACCAGGCCCAGATTCACCCGCAGCCTGGCCAGGTCGAGCTGGGCATCAGGCCCCTGCAACGCCGCTTCGGCGAGTGCCGCCTCGCGCAGCGCTTCCCGGGTGCGGCCCAGGTGCGACAGCATGACGAGCAGCGAGGTGCGCGCCTGGGCCGCGCGCAGCGGCAGGCCGAGGCGCTCCGCGGTACCGACGGCCCGGCGCGTCTCGGCCACGGCGGCGGCGTCGTCGCGGTCCCTGAGTGCGAGGCCGAGCACCCGCAGCGCGACGGTCGCGGCCTCGTCCGCGTCGTGCTCCGCGAGCAGTTCCCGGGCACCCGCGCCCGCCGCGACGGCATCGCCTTCGGCTGCGGCGAGCAGCTCCAGTGCGCGGGCAAGGCGAAGCGAGCCGTCCGCGATAGGCACGCTGACGGCGTCGTGGGAACGGGTCATTCAGTTAGCTTCTCAGATGGCACCCCATTCAGTCACCACGCGTGTGCCGTCCGGTAGCTCGCAGCGCAGCCGCGTCGGACCGGCCGGCAGCTGCGGCAGCGAGAATCGTCCCAATTCGTCCACGTCTGTGGCGGCGCGCGCGCCGCCCGCGCTCTCCAACCACACCTCGCGCGGGCCCGCCGGCACCACCTGGCCGATCAGCTTCCGGCCGTCCGCCAGCTCCGTGGACTCCACCACGAAGGTCAGGTGTTCGGCCTCGAAGGTCAGCAGGCGCTGGTCGCCGGTGGCCCGCACGGCCCGCCCGGTCAGCGACTCCTCGTCCAGCAGCTTCGCCAGCTCGCTGTCGAAGTCCAGCCAGCCGAAGGCGCCGCGCGCGGCGGCCAGCACCGACTCGGGCACCGGATCGTCGTTCTGGTAGAGCGCGTTCAGTTCGGCCAGCAGGCGTACGTCGTCGTACCCGTTCCCGCCGTACTCTTCACGGGTCATGAGCTCGTCCCCCTAGGACTGACCGTCTCTCAACGGGTTCACGATGACTGCGTGTACTGAACACGCAGCCGCTCCAGGCAACGCGACCTGGTCGGGCCGATGGAGCCCACCGGCATGTCCAGGGCGGCGGCCACCTCGCTGTAGTTCGCCTCGTCGCTTGCCGCGATGACACGCAGCAGCTTGCGGCAGCGCTCCGGCAGCTTGGCCAGGGCGACGCGCAGCTGCGCGTACTCGTCGGCGACCAGGGCGTGCTCCTCCGGACCGTCCTTGCCCTGGTCCGACTGCTCGTCCTGGAGTTCGTCCGGGATCTCGAGGCTGCGCCGACGCAGCAGTTTGATCCCCTCGCGCCGGGTGGTGGTCGCGAGCCAGGAGCCGAGGCGTTCCGGCTCCTTGATCTGATCCATGTGCTCGACCAGCCGCAGCCAGACGGTCTGGCTGAGGTCGGCCACGTCCGAGGCGGGCAGTTCGAAGCTCTGGGCCACCGCCCAGACCAGCCGGCCGAACCTGTCCACCAGGCCGTTCCAGGCCTCGCCCTCCCCGCGCAGAGCGGCGGCCAGCAGCTCGGCGTTCCTCGGCCCCGCGGGCTCCGCGCTGTTCGACGGCATGACTCACGCTCCCACGCGCCCGACCCCGTGCCGGGCGCGTGAGAAACACTAGCGAGATCACGCGGTGGCGTCATACTGTCGGCTACCCGATCTCCACCCCGAAGTCGGGGTCGGTCTTCGGGCGGGCCGTGTCGAGCAGGATCTCGGCGGCCTCGCGAGCCGTGATGTCCTTGTCGCCGGACAGTCGCGCGATCGCTCCCGCGACGTAGGGGGCGGCGAACGAGGTGCCGCTCCACCGCGCGTAGCCGAGCTCGATCTCGCCGTCGGGGCGGCGCTGCGGGAACGGTCCCGCTACGTCGACACCCGGGGCGCTCGCGTCCACCCACCAGCCGCGATCCGAGAACGGCGTCTTGGATCCGACCGCGACGCAGTCCTTGAGCGCGGCCGGCCAGAACGGCCGCTCCGAGCCGTTGTTGCCCGCGGCGGTGACGATCACCGTGTGGCTGCCGAACTTGCGCAGCGAGTCGGCGACCAGCGGCGAGGGGTGGTCGGCGTTCGCGTAGCCGCCGAGCGAGATGTTGACCACGTCCACCCTGGTGCCGCTCGCCTGCTCCCGGCGCCGGATCCGGTCGAGGCTGTGCAGCAGCTCCAGCTCGTCGCAGATGCCGATGTCGTCGAGCAGGCGGTCGATCCACAGCCGCGCGTTCGGCGCCTTCTGCAGTACGACGCCCGCGACGAACGTGCCGTGCCCGGCCTGGGCGTCGAGCTCGTAGTCGCATTCCGTCGCCACCGGGTCGAGCTGTTCCGTGGTGACCTGCGGCCACCAGTCGGTGTTGGTGAACCAGGGGTGCGGGGTGATTCCGGTGTCCAGCACCGCCACGGTGACCTCGCGGCCCACGCCGTTGGCCACCGGAGCCGGCACCGGGGCGCACAGGGTCGGCACGCCGAACGGGCCGCCGCGGTAGTCGGGCTCGCCGCGCAGCAGGTGGTTCGGTGTCGCGCTGATGCCCTGCCCGCGCAGGTCGGCGGCGAATTCCGGCACGTCCACCCGGGCGGAGGCTCGCAGCCGCAGCCGATGCACGCCGATCTCGGGATACTCGTCCACCCGGTCGACGAAGTCGGCGCCGGCCTCGCGGGCGTGCTCCGACTGGTGCTCGGTGACAAGTACTTGATCCCGGCGGTGCAGCGCGCCGTCGGTGAATACCGCGTCCGGATGGCGGCTGAGCAGCCGCTCGAGACGCGCCTTGTGATTCGTGCGCACAAATCCTCCCTTGACTACGTCAGGCACTTTATCGGTGCGTTCCGACACTGCTCGCTGCTCGGCGTCTGTCGCCGGGGAAGCAGGCCGTACCCCCGTGCCGTCCTGGTCCCCAGGGAGGTGTGGAGGCGAAGCCGAAACCGTGGCAACCGCCCGGCGGCCGCCGAGATCCCCCTCGGATCCCCCCTCACGGCCGTCGGGCGGGCACGGTGCTCCCCCCACCTTGATCCCCCACCAGTACTCCATCGCCCGCCGGATCCCTCCCCGAGATCCGAAGGACGATGAAGCGGAGACCGGACCGGGCTCTCCCCTTCCCGATCCGGTCAATTACAAGAGCGCCGGGCCGAGGCCCCAGATACATCGAGACGAAAAAAGTTCTGAGAAATTTCTGCGGCAAATGTCCGTTTTCACCGTGCCGCACAGCGGAATTTCACCTCGGCGCCGCATCCCCGCCATGTCGATGGCGCACCCCTATAGGTTAGGCTCGCCTAAGTTTGGCGTCAGTCGGTCGCGGAGGAGCTCGCCCGCCCTATGTGGAACACAGCGTTTCCCAGTTTCCTGATCGGTCTCCGCGAGGGCTTGGAGGCCGGGCTCGTCGTCTCGATCCTCGTCGCCACGCTGGTGCGGGCCGAGGCCAAGGACCGGCTCGGCGCCGTGTGGACCGGCGTGGCCGCCGCGCTCGCGGTCAGCCTCTCCTTCGCCGCCGTGCTCACCTTCACCTCGGCCGCGCTGCCGGCGGGCGGCCAGGACGCCTTCGGCGGCCTGCTCTCGCTGCTCGCGGTCTGCTTCGTCACCACGATGGTGTTCTGGATGCGCCGCAATGCGAAGAGCCTGTCCGGCGACCTGAAGGCGCGGGTGAGCGAGGCGCTAGGCCGCGGGAACAAGGTGCTGGTGCTCACGGCGTTCCTCGCCGTCGCCCGGGAGGGCCTGGAGACCTCGCTTTTCCTGTGGACGACCGCGAAATCGGCCGGACAGGCGCGCGGCCCGATGCTCGGCGCGCTGGTCGGCATCCTGCTCGCGGTCGCGCTCTGCTGGGGCCTGTATCGCAGGGTGCTGAAGATCAACCTGACCCGGTTCTTCGGGTACACCGGCGGCGTGCTCATCGTGATCGCCGCGGGCGTGCTGGCGTACGGCCTCGGCGACCTGCAGGAGGCGAACGTGCTGCCGGGCTACGCGGCGCACGCCTTCAACCTGAGTATCGACGCCGGCTCGTGGTACGCGATGCTGATCGCGGGCACTCTCAACCTCACGCCGGTGATGACCTGGCTCCAGGTCGCGGGCTACGTGCTCTACCTGGCGACGACGATGACGCTGTTCGTGCACGGGGTGCGCGCGGCGGGCCGGGCACAGGCCGCGGCGGGCACACCCGGGGTGTCCCGGGCCGAGCGCGCCGCCGCCCGTAGGGCCGCCGAGGAGACCGCGCTCGCCGAGCAGCTGGCCGAGAAGGCGCGCGCCGCGCGGGAGCCCGAGCCGGGGGAGAGGCGCCGCAGGGCCCCGCGCTGGGCCGTGTACAGCTCGATCATCGCCGTCCCCGCGGTGGCCGCCGTGGCCACGATCTCGGTGATGGGCACCGCGTCCGCGAGCAGCACGATCCAGATCGGGATCACCGAGTCCTCCTGCGGCACCGGCTGGACCTCGCCGACCGCCGGGACGCTCAGCTTCAACATCACCGACAACGGCGCCAACACCGCCGAGGTCTACCTGATCAACCCGACGACCAACGCCGTCTACGGCGAGGACCCGGACGTCACGCCGGGCGCCAGCGAGGTCATGAACGTCTCGATCGGCGCCGGGGACTACGTCTTCCGCTGCTCGTTCGTCGACGGCACGGTGAAGAACTCGGCGACCTACCACGTGACCGGATCGAGCAGCGGGCTCGCCGCGGTGGTCCCGGTGACCGAGCAGGACATGCAGCAGCCGGTCTACGACTACCGCGCGTACGTGCAGACCTCGCTGCCCGGGCTGCTCACCGCGGCCGAGAAGCTGGACGCCGACCTGCGGGCCGGGAACCTCGCCCAGGCCGAGACCGACTGGCTGCCCGCGCACCTGGCCTACGAGCGGCTCGGCGCGGCGTACGGCACCTTCGACACCTTCGACAGCGAGATCAACGGCTCGGCCAGCGGACAGCCGCAGGGCACCGCGACCACCGGCTGGACCGGCTTCTTCCGCATCGAGTACGGGCTCTGGCACGGCCAGACCGCCGCCGAGCTCGCCCCGTACGGCGACAAGCTGGTTTCCGACATCAATGGTCTGATCAAGGCCTTCCCCCGGCAGGCCACCCCGGCGAGCGACCTGCCGCTGCGCACCCACGAGATCCTGGAGAACGCGCTGCAGTTCCAGCTCACCGGGATCCAGGACTACGGCAGCGGCACCACGCTGGACACGCTCTACGCGAACACCCAGGGCACCCAGGAGGTGCTCTCCACCATCAGTTCCCTGATCCAGCGCGGCGACCCCGGCCTGCTGACCCGGATCAACCAGGGCCTGGCCACCCTGCAGGCCGATCTGAAGTCCGTCGGCGCCGGACCGTGCACCGCCACCTGCGCCGGCCCGCCCACGGCCGTCGGCGCGCTGAGTACCGCGCAGCGGCAGCAGATCAACGGCGATCTCGGCCAGCTGCTGGAGACCCTTTCCCTCGTGCCCGACCTGCTGGAAGAACGGACCGCCGCCTGATGTCCGAGTCAGAGAACATCGACGCCGCGACCGCGCCGCCGGAGACTCCGGAGCCCACCCAGACCGCCGTGCCCGAAACGGGAAGCTGCCCCTTCTCCGGCGCCACCGCCGACGGCGCGGGCCTGGTCGACTCCGCCACGCTGCACGCCGCCCTGCGCCGCCGCTCCTTCCTGCGCGGCGCCGCGGTGGGTGCCGCCGGAGCGGTGGCCGTCGGCGCCGGAGTGGCCGGCGCGACGGTCGCCACGGCCGACGACGGTTCGAGCACCGGCTCGGGCCGCCTCATCCCGTTCCACGGCGCGAACCAGTCCGGCATCCTGACAAAGCCGCAGGCCTTCGCGACCTTCGTGTCCTTCAACGCCACCGCGAAGAGCCGCGCCGACCTGATCGACCTGTTCAAGACGATCACCACCCGCGCGCGCTTCCTGACGGCCGGCGGCACGCCCGCGGACCTCGGTCTCGCCTCGCCGCCCTCCGACAGCGAGACCCTCGGCCCGGTCGTGCCCGCGGACGGCCTGACCATAACGCTCGGCGTCGGCGCCTCGCTCTTCGACGACCGCTACGGCCTGTCCTCGCGCAAGCCGGCGCGGCTGTCGAAGATGCCGGTGTTCCCCAACGACGACATGGTCGACTCGACCGAGCTGCACGGCGACATCTCGCTGCAGATCTGCGCCGACCATCAGGACACGGTGATGCACGCGCTGCGCGACATCGCCAAGCACACGCGCGGCGCGATGCAGGGCAACTGGAAGATCGACGGGTTCCAGGCGGTGCCGCGGCCCAGCGGCACGCAGCGCAACCAACTCGGTTTCAAGGACGGCATCGCCAACCCGGACGTCAACGACGACAGCTCCACCAGCGCCCTGATCTGGGCGCACGGCGGCCTGCGCGGCGAGCAGCAGTGGGCCGGCGGCGGCTCGTACCAGGTGATCCGGATCATCCGGATGCTGGTGGAGTTCTGGGACCGGGTCTCGCTCAACGAGCAGGAGCTGATGATCGGCCGCCGCCGCGAGACCGGCGCCCCGCTCAGCGGTACCGGCGAGTTCGACACGCCCGAGTACACCAGCGACCCGATGGGCAACGTCATCCCGCTGGACGCGCACATCCGGCTGGCCAACCCGCGCACCAAGGCGTCGTACGACCAGCAGATCCTGCGCCGCGGCTACAACTACGACCGCGGCTTCGACGTGGACGGGAACCTCAACGTGGGCCTCGCCTTCTGCTGCTACCAGCAGGACGTGGTGCGCCAGTTCGAGGCCGTGCAGACCCGGCTGATCGACGAGCCGCTGGTCGACTACATCTCGCCCACCGGCGGCGGCTACTTCTTCGCGCTGCCGGGCGTGCGGAACTCCGCGGACTACTTCGGCTCCGGGATGTTCGCTTAAGCAGTCTGTCGAGCACGTCGCCCCCGTCACGGAATCCGTGACGGGGGCGACGCGCCTGGTCGGTCGGACGGTGACTAGTCCCGCAGGACCGCGCCGCTGGTCGGGCTCAGCAGCACCCGGCGCGAGGACGTCTTGTTGAAGTCGAACATCGAGCTGAGCGAGCCGGCGTACTGCGACAGCGAGCCGTCGATCGAACCGGTGCTCCAGTTCTGCTCGATGAAGGACAGCACCGAGGTCTGGTCGGTCACCGAGTGGTCGACGTAGTTGCTCTTGGCGTACGGGGAGATCACCAGCAGCGGCAGGCGCGCGCCGTAGCCGCAGCGGTCCTGCTCGCCGGCCAGCGGGGCGCGGGCCGTGCTGCCGCACTGGCCGGTGCCGTCGAGCGCGTCCACCGCCGGGTCGGAGGAGGAGTTCACGTTCGGCGGGGCCTGGTGGTCGTACCAGCCGTCGGAGTCGTCGTACGCGATGACGATCGCGGTGCTGCTCCAGTACTTGGAGGATTCGATCGCGTTGATGGTGTTGACGATTCCGGTCTGCTCGTCCGTCGGGTCGGAGTAGCCGCCATGGCCGTCCTGGTACGCGGCCTGCTTCACGTAGGAGACCGAGGGCAGGTTGCCGGCCTTGATGGACTGATAGAAGTACGACAGGTCGTACTGGTGGTTCGCCTGGCCGTTGTTGCCGACCTCGGACTCGGAGGCCGGGGCGAGGTGCTGCGGGTTGGCCGTCGACTTGTAGTACTCGAACGGCTCGTGGTGCGCGCTGTAGTCGTTGATCGTCGCGCCGCCCACGTTGGTGTGCGTGGAACCACAGACGGCCTTGCTGGTCGAGGTCGCCGGCGTCGTCGCGCCGAAGCCGCCCTGGAACCAGCCCCAGGTCACGTGCTTCTGGTTCAGCAGGTCGCCGACGTTGGTGCCGGTCATCTCGAGCCGGTTGGTGCCGGCGCCGCAGTCGTCGAAGTACGGGTCCATGTCGGCGATGTCGGTGCCGACGTTGCTCGAGTTCGGCGAGCCCACCACGGCGGTGTCGGACACGGGGGCGCCGGTGGTCGCGTTGACCACTTCGCCGCCGTAGGTCTGACCCGAGACCAGGTTGATCGCGCCCGGGGTGGACGGACCGTACGTGGTGTCGTACGAGTTGTCACTCATCGCGTAGTTCTGAGCGTAGTTCCACAGACCCGTGACGGTGTTGCCGTCGTAGTAGTCCATCACCAGGCCGGGCATGCCCTGGTCCGGCGAGGAGCAGGTGTCGACGCCCGTGTTCTGCGGGAATTTGTCCGCGAGGCCCATGTCGTAGGCCTTCTGCTCCGGGGTGTCGGAGTGACCCTGGTCGCAGGTCAGCGCCTGGGCAGGGGTCAGCCGCGTCGGGTTGGCCCCGTTCGGGTTGTTCTCCAGCAGGCTGGTCGTCAGGCCGTTGACGGTCGGCGTGTTCGACTTGGCCTTGAATGTCGTGCCGTCGGTGTTCGCCGCGTTCGGGTACGTGCCGAAGTAGTGGTCGAAGGAGACGTTCTCGTCGAAGAGCACGACCACGTGCTGGATCGGCGTCGTGGTGCCGGCGTGCGCGCCGGTGAGCACGATCGAGCCGCCCGAGGACTGCGGTGCGATCGCGCCTGGGTTCTCCGAGCCGAAGCTCGGCTGGGCGACCGCGAAGGACAGGCCGACGGCGACGGCGCCGGCCACGGCGGTGACCGCCGCGCGACGCTTGGTCTTGGCTTGCATCAGGGATTCCCCTCCGGATGGGGCAGGGCAGCGGATGGTACTGAGCCTACGAGTCCGTAGCCTCGACTCCGTGGGAATCCCCTCGGCGATCCCGAGCCAAAGCAGCGGTGAACTTCGGCTGTACTACTCATAAAGCACTCGGCCGTGAGTGTTCACACCGGGTGATCGGGTGACATCGTTTCCTTATTCACCCGATCAGCCCTCCCGCCTCGACCTCGTTCGGCCCAACCGGTCTGCGTGCCGGTCGCTGAGTGCCTGTCTCAGTCGGCCTTGCGCCGGCGCGTGCCGAACACGATCTCGTCCCAACTGGGCACGGTGGCCCGGCGGCCGGGTTTCACCCCGTCGTTGACCGCCTGCTGGTCGGTGTCCCCGCGCAGCCGCTCCTTGTGCGGGCCGACCGGGCCGAACAGCGCGTCCGAGTACGCCGTGCCCGCACCGGTGCCGCCCGCTGCCGCTGCCGTTGCCGCGGCCGGACGGCTGCCGTTGCCGTTGCCGCCCGCCGCCGGGGTGCCCGACGCGGCCGGGGTCTCGGCCACCTCGAGCTCGCCCTCGGTGTCCGAGGCCGCGGTCGTGGCGCTGGCGCCCGCCGCCGCGGTCCGGGAACCGTTGGGCCGCACCGGAAGCGCGGTCACAGAACCCTGGCCCGCGGCCGGACGGCCGTGCCAGGACTGCAGCGAGGTCACCTGCGCGGAACGCGAGCCGCCGGCCGGCGTGCCGCCGCCCACCGCGGAGCGCGCGGCGAAGGGGAACGCGGTGTCCGGTGCGGCGTCGCTGGACAGCAGCCGCGCCTCGTCGTCCACCGGGTGCACCAGGCGCCGCGGCGGGTCGAAGCTCCAGGTCGCCTCGTAGGGCAGACCGCCGATCCGGAAGGACATCCGGACCGTCCACACGCTCTCGTCCTTGCGCCAGGAATCCCATTGCACGGAATCGAGATCCGGGTCGCGCGCCGCCAGCCGCTCGCGTACCACGTCGCCCAGCTTCGGGCCGTGCGTCTCACCGGAACGGCGCACCTGGGTGTTCTGCGCCCGCTCGGCCATGAAGGCGCGCTCGGCGAGCACCGGGCCCTCGAAGCGGCGCACCCGCTCGAGCGGGATGCCGGCCGCGTCCGCCACCTGCTCGGCGGTCTGCCCGGCGCGGATCCTGGCCTGGATGTCGCGCGGACGCAGCTGCGCGTCCAGCTCTATCTCGATCTGGCCGAGCCTGGCCCGGTCCCCGCGCACAGCGGCGCGCAGCCGGTCGTCGATCGCGAGGAAGAATTCCTGGCCGTCGGGGGCACGCAGCACCAGACGGTCACCATCGCCGGTGACCGCCATAACTCGCAGTTCGGTCATGGGACCTCCTGTGTGCTGCCCCTGGCGGGTTGGGCCGAGCGCGCTCCTGTACCGAGTGTGGCGGCATTCCGCGGCCTCTGGGAAGAGACCACGCCCGTTCGGCGCAACGCCGTGACACTCGCGCTACCCGTTCGGGGGACGAGGCGGTCGCGAGGTCGGCCGAAGCCGGTAACGCGAGTCGCCATCTGTACCTATCCCCCAGGCGGATCCGGAAACCTCCGTCGGCACCCGGTCGGGCGCTGCCGTCCACGGTATCAGTGTGCGTCCCTTTCGCGGAGGCCCAACACCGTACATCCCGAAGCAAAGCCAGCGCGAGTGAGCCGGTCAACACACCTCGGACATTTGGTGTGCGGTGGTGTATCCGGCGATTCGCTTGCGATCATTGCGGTATGCACTCAGCCCCGGCACCGCACCTGCCGATCGTATTCGACCTGCTCGGCATCCTCACCGCGTCCTCCGCCGGTGCGCTGACCGGTTTGCGTAAGGGCCTTGATCTGGTGGGCGTTCTGGTGCTGGCGGCGGCGGCCGGACTCGGCGGCGGCGTCGTCCGGGACCTGATGATCGGCGCGGTTCCGGTGGCCATGCTGACGGACTGGCGATATCTGGCGACGGCCAGTTTCGCGGCCGCCTTCGTGCTGCTGGCCGAACACCCGCGGATTCTCGGCAGACCGCTGCCGGTGATCGACCGGGCGCGCGGCCGGATTCCTTTGTCCACCGCCTTTCTGGTGGCCGATTCAGCGACGTTGGGTTGTTTCGCGGTCTCCGGCACGGCGAAGTCTTTGGACTACGGACTCGCGGTGATTCCGGCTTCCTTGATGGGCGTGGTGACTGCGGTCGGCGGCGGCGTGATCCGCGACGTGCTGGTGAATGAGGTACCCCTCGTGCTCCGTCGCGAGCTCTATGCCGTGCCCGCCCTAGTCGGCGCGCTGATCGTCGCCGCCACCGGCCGCTACGACCCCGCCGCGACCCCGCTCGCCTTCCTCGCCGCCGCGGTCACCATGGGCCTGCGGATTCTGGCCGTACGCAAGGATTGGCACGCGCGGCTGCCCGGGGCGTAGGGGATCACACTGGTTCCCAGCGCAGGCCGTCTTTGTTCTCGCACATGATCGGGTCGCCGTTGGCGTCGATGCCGCTCTTGCCGGAGTCAGACTCGCGGCAGAACTCGCCGGGCTTGTAGCAGTTGCCGCCGTTGGTAAGCGGGTAGCAGCTTTGCTTCTGCGCCGTGGTCTGCACGGGCGGCGGCGCCTGCGTTGTGCGTACCGGGGCGGGCGGCGTGTAGGCCGGAGCAGCCGAAGTATGCACCGGGGCGGCCGCGGCGGTCGTCTTCGGCGGGGCGCTCGAAACGGAAGCACGAGACGTCGTCACCACAGGCGGCGGTACCGCGGGCTGGCTGGAGGCCGGCGCCTGCGACGACGAGGCTGTCGTCCCACCGACCGCCGTCGGGCTGAGAGCGGTCGTCGTGGCCGGCGGCTGGTTCGAGACCGCCGCGATGATCACGATGATGCCGACGACGGCCGTGATGATGCCGCGCCGCCGCACCGACCAGTCGGGCCGCATCCAGAGCAGGACTACGCCGACCGGGAAGAAGAAAATCAGTAAGAGCACTACGTAGACGGTGCGCCGGTACCAAGGCTGCGTTGAAAGCCGCGTTGACCGCGCCCGCGACGCCGCGGCGCGGTGCGGCGAGATGACGAACTCGTCGTCCGCGACCCACAACGGCCAGCCGGACGGCGGCCGCGGCCAGGACGGATCGGGCTCCCAGCCGGGCGGGGGAGACCAGCCCTCGGGCGGTTGAGGCCAGTTCGGCGGTGAATTGAATCTCATGAACGCCCCCTCGGCGACGACGGCAAGCCGTCGACGCCCTGTATACGGTTATTGGCATTGCGCAGGGGCACGAACGCTAGACCCCGGCGAGGGGCGGGAAATGGCAAACGCCATGCTTGTGATCCGAGCGCGACGCGCGCGAAGCCAGACCGTGACCGCGGGGTCGCCTAGCGTCCCACCGGCCTCATCCGCATCCAGGCCGCACCGTCAACCGAACGTGAGCTCCGTCGTCTCGCCGTCTTGGCGGTCGAAGACGGCGAGGCTCGGCTGGACGTAGTCGGCGCCGCGGGGGCCGTGGATGTGGATGCCGGTGAACAGGGCGATGTCGGCCGGGTACTTGTCGTCGCGCAGCACGTTCACGACGTCGGCGGTGCCCTCGTCGATCAGTTCGCGGGCGATGCCGGTGATCTCGAGCAGGTCCGCCTTCTCCTGATCCGAGACCCGCGGCGCGATCCGGTCGCGCAGCCGGGACTGCTCCGGGTCCTCAGGGTCCAGATACGGGTAGTCGGAGATGTGCACGTTGTCGCTGCGCAGCGCGTCGGCGACGGCCAGCAGGGCACCGCAGGCGTACGTCACGCCGGGCACCCCGGGCCGTTCGCACTCACCGATCGCGCCTGACGCGCCGACGCCGATGTGGGTGAGGCCGATGAGCACGAAGGTGCGGCGTCCCTCGATCAGCGGAGCGTGCCCACGCGCCGCGATGACACCCGTACGGCCCAATGTGAAAAGTCCGGCCAGGCCGGCCATGTTGAACGCCCCGCCCCAGGCCCGCTGCAGCTCGGCGGTCAGGCCGAAGGCGAGCTCGTCCCGGCAGGTCGCGATGAGCGGCAGCGCGCTGCCGCGGATCACGCCGAAGTCGACGAGTGTGTTCTGCGTGCCGATGACGAACTGGTTCGCCGGCACGGCGCCCGGAAAATCACGGGCCAGGGTCTCGGTGAAGGTCACGGCCGCGGCCTCCTGCTCGATTCGCTGCTCTTCGGTGATGCCCGGACGGACACCGTCTTCCATGATGATCGAGCGGCCTTGTTTCGGCCACGTGAGTTTCGCCTCGCGCCCGGGTTCGGAATCGCCCGGCGGATGGGGTATCTTGATGTCGAGATAAGTCGTAACGCCACACCACGTAACGCCACACCAGAGGAGACCCGCGGTGTCCACCAACAGCCTCGGAGCGCGCGCCGACCTGCGCGTCGGCGAAGAGACCTACGAGATCTTCCGGCTCGACGCCGTGCCCGGTGCCGAGCACCTGCCCTACTCGCTGAAGGTGCTGCTGGAGAACCTGCTGCGCACCGAGGACGGGGCGAACATCACCGAGGGGCACATCCGGGCGCTGGCCGGCTGGGACCCGCAGGCCGAGCCGGACACCGAGATCCAGTTCACCCCGGCCCGGGTGATCATGCAGGACTTCACCGGCGTGCCCTGTGTGGTGGACCTGGCCACCATGCGCGAGGCGGTGGTCGCCCTCGGCGGCGACGCGGCGAAGGTCAACCCGCTCGCCCCGGCCGAGCTGGTCATCGACCACTCCGTCATCGCGGACGTCTTCGGCACCCCGGACGCCTTCACCAAGAACGTGGACATCGAGTACCAGCGCAACCGGGAGCGCTACCGCTTTCTGCGCTGGGGCCAGACCGCCTTCGACGAGTTCAAGGTCGTCCCGCCCGGCACCGGCATCGTGCACCAGGTGAACATCGAGCACCTGGCCCGCGTCGTGATGTCCCGCGGCGGCCAGGCCTACCCGGACACCGTGGTCGGCACCGACTCGCACACCACCATGGTCAACGGCCTCGGCGTGCTCGGCTGGGGCGTCGGCGGCATCGAGGCCGAGGCGGCGCTGCTCGGCCAGCCCGTCAGCATGCTGATCCCGCGGGTGGTCGGCTTCAAGCTGACCGGCGAGCTGCCCGCCGGGGCCACCGCCACCGACCTGGTGCTCACCATCACCGAGATGCTGCGCAAGCACGGCGTGGTCGGCAAGTTCGTCGAGTTCTACGGCGAGGGCGTCACCTCCGTTCCGCTGGCCAACCGCGCCACCATCGGCAACATGTCGCCGGAGTTCGGCTCCACCTGCGCGATCTTCCCGATCGACCAGGAGACGGTGAACTACCTCAAGCTGACCGGCCGTACCGAGCAGCAGCTCGCGCTGGTCGAGGCCTACGCGAGGCAGCAGGGCCTGTGGCACGACCCGTCGCACGAGCCGAAGTACTCCGAGTACGTCGAGCTCGACCTCGGCACGGTCGTCCCCTCGATCGCCGGTCCGAAGCGCCCGCAGGACCGGGTCGTGCTGTCGGAGAGCAAGTCGCGTTTCCGCAGCGCCCTGCGCGACTACGTGTCCGCCTCGGACGAGTCCGGCATCGAGTCCTTCCCGGCCTCCGACGCCCCGGCCGTCTCGAACGGCTTCGCCAAGCCCACCAGGGTGACCGCGCCCGACGGCACCGAGTTCGAGATCGACCACGGCGCGGTGGTCATCGCGTCGATCACCTCGTGCACCAACACCTCGAACCCGTCCGTCATGCTCGGCGCCGCGCTGCTGGCCAAGAACGCGGTGGAGAAGGGCCTGACGGCCAAGCCGTGGGTCAAGACCACGCTGGCGCCCGGTTCGCAGGTCGTCACCGACTACTACGACCGCTCGGGCCTGACCCCGTACCTCAACAAGCTCGGCTTCAACCTGGTCGGCTACGGCTGCACCACCTGCATCGGCAACTCCGGCCCGCTGCCCGAGCACGTCTCTGCCGCGGTCAACGCCGCCGACCTGGCCGCCGTCGCGGTGCTGTCCGGCAACCGCAACTTCGAGGGCCGGATCAACCCGGACGTGAAGATGAACTACCTCGCCTCGCCGCCGCTGGTCATCGCGTACGCCATCGCGGGCACGATGAACTTCGACTTCGAGAACGACGCGCTGGGCCAGGACGCCGACGGCGACGACGTGTACCTCAAGGACATCTGGCCCGCCCCGGCCGAGATCCAGGAGGTCATCAACTCCTCGATCTCCGCGGAGATGTTCGCGAAGGGCTACGCGGACGTGTTCGGCGGCGACGAGCGTTGGCAGTCGCTGCCCACGCCGACCGGCAACGTCTTCGAGTGGGACGCCGACTCGACGTACGTGCGTAAGCCCCCGTACTTCGAGAACATGCCGGCCACCCCGACCCCGGTCGTCGACGTCGCCGGCGCCCGCGTGCTCGCCAAGCTCGGCGACTCCGTGACCACGGACCACATCTCGCCGGCCGGGTCCATCAAGGCCGACTCGCCCGCGGGCAGGTACCTGGCCGAGCACGGCGTGGAGCGCCGCGACTTCAACTCCTACGGTTCCCGTCGTGGCAACCACGAGGTGATGATCCGCGGCACCTTCGCCAACATCCGGCTGCGCAACCAGCTGCTGGACGGCGTCGAGGGCGGGTTCACCAAGAACCTGCTGACCGGCGAGCAGTCCACGATCTACGACGCCTCCGCGGCCTACGCCGAGGCGGGCGTGCCGCTGGTCGTGCTGGCCGGCAAGGAGTACGGCTCCGGCTCGTCCCGCGACTGGGCGGCCAAGGGCACCGCGCTGCTCGGCGTCAAGGCCGTCATCGCCGAGTCCTACGAGCGGATCCACCGCAGCAACCTGATCGGCATGGGCGTGCTGCCGCTGCAGTTCCCGGCGGGCAAGAGCGCCGCCTCGCTCGGCCTGACCGGCGAGGAGGAGTTCACCATCACCGGCGTCACGGCGCTCAACGAGGGCTCCACGCCGAAGACCGTGAAGGTCAAGGCGGGCGACATCGAGTTCGACGCGGTCGTGCGCATCGACACGCCCGGAGAGGCCGACTACTACCGCAACGGCGGGATCATGCAGTACGTGCTGCGCAACCTGCTGCGGGACGCGTAGTTCGTAGACAGTCGACGGGCCGCGGTGCGATCGCACCGCGGCCCATTCGCTTAGCGCCTCCTTATCCCCCCGCGCGTATCACTGAGTACGTGACGAGCAACGCTGACCGCTCACTGATAGCGCACCTGTTGCGGCGCACCGGATTCGGCGCCAGCGGGCCGGAGATCGACGCGGCGTACGCGGCGGGGTACGCGAGCACCGTGGACGGCCTGTTCGCGTCGAGTGACGACCCCGGCGTGGCCGCTACCCCCGCGCCGAGCCTGCCTGCCGCCATCGACAAGTCCGCCGACGCCGACCTCGTCGCCTGGTGGCTCGCGCGGATGACCGCCGCGCACAACCCGTGGCCGGAGAAGCGCACGTACTTCTGGCACGGCCACTTCGCCACCTCGCTCCAGAAGGTGCGCTATGCGCCGCTGATGCTCAAGCAGAACCAGACGATGCGCACGCTCGGCGGCGGCGACTTCCGCACCCTTTTCCGCACGATGCTGACCGACCCGGCGATGATGCTCTGGCTCGACGCCGAGGGCAGCACGGCCAAGGCGCCGAACGAGAACCTGGCGCGCGAGTCGATGGAGCTCTTCAGCCTCGGCGTAGGCCACTACGCCGAGACGGACGTGCGTCAGGCCGCGCTCGCGCTGACCGGCTGGCGCCTCGACCGGACCACCGGCGCCGCGACGTTCTCCACGAAGAACCACGCCCCGGGGCCGGAGACGATCCTCGGCAAGACCGGGTCCTTCGATGTCGACTCCTTCACCGATCTGCTGCTCGCGCAGCCCGCCAGTCCCGAATTCGTTGTGGCACGGCACTGGTTCCGGCTCGGCTCGGCCGCGGCGATTCCCGCGTCGACCCAGCGGAATCTGCTCGCCGCCTACGGGGCGAACGGTGCGAGCGGATCGAACGGTGCGAATAGTGTGAACCGCGCGCAGACCGATCTCGGCGCCCTGGCCCGAGCGCTGTTCACCGACGCGTCGTTCACCGGCTCGACCGCGCGCTACGCCCTGGTCAAGCAGCCCGTCGAGTACGTCGTCGGCGCACTCAGGGCCCTGAAGATCTCGCCGACGGCCAAGGACACGACGACCCTGCGGGCGGTGCTCACCGGCCTCGGCCAGCTCCCGTTCTATCCGCCGAACGTCGGCGGCTGGCCGTCGGGACAGCTGTGGCTCACCACGGCCGCCCTGCAGTCCCGCATCGCCTTCGCCCGCTGGGCCGCGACCGCCGGGGACCTGTCGACGGTCGCCGACGCGTCGACGGGCTCGCGGATCGACGCCGTCGGCTACCTGCTCGGCGTGGACGCCTTCTCCGCGCGGACCACGGCCGCCCTGTCCGACGTCGTCGGCAGCCCGCCGAGCCTGGTCGGGCTCGCCCTGCTCAGCCCCGAATACCAGGTCGACTAACGCCAGCCAAGGTCAACCGAGGGAGCTCATGTGGACACCGTGACCCGCCGCAAGTTCCTGCTCGCCTCCGGCGTCGTCGGCGCCGGCGCGCTGGCCGCCGGGGCCGGGGCACTGACCTGGTCCGACCTGCACCACGCCGCGCAGTCCGCGCCGCTGCAGCCGGGACAGGGCATCCTCGTGCTGCTGACGCTCTACGGCGGCAACGACGGCCTGAACACCGTGATCCCGGCCGCGGATCCGGTGTATCAGAGCGGGCGGCCCGGCCTGGCCTACTCCGAATCCGAGGTGCTCGATCTCGGCGACGGTCTCGGGCTCAACCCCGCGATGCAGGGCATGCACCAGCTCTGGCAGGACCGGAAGCTGGCCATCGTGCGCGGCGTCGGGTATCCGAGCCCGAACCACAGCCACTTCGTCTCGATGGACATCTGGCAGACCGCCTCGCCGTCCGATCCGCAGAACTCCGGCTGGCTCGGCCGCTGGCTCGACGCCCAGCCGGACGACGACCTACGGGCACTGCGAGCCGTATCCCTCGGTGGTACGCTGCCGCCGCTGCTCGCGGGCACTGAGACGGCGGGATCCTCCCTGCCACTCGGACAATTCCGGCTACCGAAGGGCGAATCGGGCACGGCGCTGCGCGCGCTCGGCGATCCTTCGAGCCAGGACTGCCCGTACGCCGCGTACTCGGCCAGGGACACCGGCGATCTGTTCACCGTCGCAGCGGCCTTCGAACCCGTCCTGCCCGCGCAGAAGGGCTCGGACAAGGGCGGCGCGCTCGCCCAGCAACTCGACATTGTTGCCTCGTGCATCGAATCCTCGGTGCCCACCCAGGTATATGCCGTCAGCCTGGGCGGATTCGACACGCACTCGGCCGAGAAGGGCACCCAGAGCACCCTCCTCGGCGAGCTGAGCTCCGCGGTCTCCGGCTTCCAGCAACGAATCTCGGCGGGAAAACGCGCGGGGGACGTCGTGCTCGTCGCGTACACCGAGTTCGGGCGGCGCGTCGCGGCCAATGCGAACGAGGGGACCGACCACGGCACCGCGGGACCGGTCTTCGTCCTCGGGGACTCGGTGGCCGGCGGCTTCGTCGGCGAGCAGCCCTCGCTCACCGACCTTGACCAGGGCGATCTGAAGTTCAGCACCGACTTCCGCTCGGTCTACGCGACCGTCCTGGCGGACGTGCTGCGGGCCGACCCGGGCCGGGCGCTCGGCGGCTCGTTCCCCCTGTTGCCCCTGCGGTGATGGGCCATTCGAGTACACTCGCTGTTTAACAGTTTGGTCACGACATTGTGCGGGTTCTGATCTTCATATCAAGATCGTCGATCTTGTCCTTAGGCGACCTAAATTGTTGCGCGACCCTACATGAATTCCGTGTTACGGCCGGTCACCGCGCTGTGGCGGCCTCCGCCCGCGCATCCCCCCTGTCCGAAACATGACAACGTTGCCATTCGACTAATCGTAGAAGTGGATCATCGATTCTTGATCATCGTTTCCGAGCCGTTATCCACGGGCTCCGACCCCGTCGAACGCCCCCTTCACAAAGTCTTGCGCACGCAATACGTTGCGGGTCACAACATTCCACGTCCCGCCACGGGGCGACCGCACCACATCCCCGCCTCCCGGCTCCACTCCGCACCGTCGCGTCGATCGCGCCGGTATCCGAGAAGGGAACAGCGCAATGATGCGCAAGCAAATCCTCGCCGCTGCGGTTGTCGTCACCGCGGCCGCCACCGCGTTGGCCGGCTGTTCGAGCTCCAAGAGCAGCACCACGTCCGGCAACTCAGCAGCGTCGTCGAACAACAAGGTCGGCATTCTGCTCCCGGACACCGCTTCCTCGCCGCGCTGGGTCTCCGCGGACCCGAAGGAACTGGAAGCCCAGTGCGCGCAGTACAAGCTCGACTGCAAGGTCTACAACGCCAACGGCTCCGCCTCCACGCAGGAGCAGCAGAACCAGCAGCTGATCAGCTGGGGCGCCGGCGTGATCATGCTGGTTGACCTGGACTCGGCCTCCGGCGCCTCGATCGAGAAGCTGGACAAGTCCAAGGGCGTCGTGCCGATCGACTACGACCGGCTGACCCAGGGCGGCGGCGCGTCGTACTACGTGTCCTTCGACAACGTCCAGGTCGGCGTGGACCAGGGCACCGCCCTGACCCAGTGCTCGCAGGTCGCCGGCAAGACCGGCATCGGCTACACCGAGATCGACGGCGCGGCCACGGACAACAACGCGACGCTGTTCGCGCAGGGCTACAACTCGGTGCTGAGCAAGCAGCCCGGTTGGACCAAGCTCGACGACGGCAACGGAAACTGGGACGCCGCCACCGCGCAGACCGTCTTCCAGAACCAGCTCGGCAAGAACGGCAGCAAGGTCAACGCCGTGATGGTCGCCAACGACACGATGGCCCAGTCGGTCATCAACGTTCTGCAGCAGCAGGGCCTCGCGGGCAAGGTCGCGGTCTCCGGACAGGACGCCTCCCCGGGCGGTCTGGACAACATCATGGCCGGCACCCAGTGCTTCAGCATCTACAAGCCCGTCGCCGGTGAGGCCGACGTCGCGGTGAAGCTGGCCTCGGAGATCCTGGCCGGCCAGAAGCCGACCGCCCCGGCCACCATCACCGACCCGTCGAACGGTGCGAAGGTCCCGTCCTTCCTGGCCAAGCCGACCGTCATCACCCAGGCGAACGTCGCCCTCCCGGTGAAGGACGGCTACGAGACCGCCGCGTCGGTCTGCAACACGAACGCGACCGCCAAGGCGAACTGCGCCAAGTTCGGCGTCAGCTGATCAGCTGGTACGCCAGCTGACCCCCGGTAAACACCGGATCTTCCCGTCCCCGGCAGGCTCCCGCCTGGGTCCGCCGGGGACGGGAACAGCCACGGACCCCAAGGAGTAAAAAGTGAGCGTGGACGCCGGTCCCCGCGGTGCGAGCGAGCCGATTCTGCGGCTGCGCGGCATTCAGAAGAGCTTCGGCCCGGTGAGCGTCCTCAAGGGCGTCAACTTCGAGGCCAGATCCGGAGAAGTGACCGCGCTGGTCGGCGACAACGGAGCCGGTAAGTCCACGCTGGTCAAGTGCATCGGTGGCACCTACACCATCGACGAGGGCGAATACCTGTACGACGGCAAGCCGGTGCACGTGCACAGCCCGCGCGCCGCCTCCGCCCTCGGCATCGAGATCGTGTACCAGGACCTCGCCCTGTGCGAGAACCTCGACATCGTCCAGAACATGTTCCTCGGCCGCGAGGAGGTCACCGGCGCCGCGCGCACCCTCGACGAAGCGAGGATGGAGCTGCTTGCCGGCCAGACCCTCGCCTCGCTGTCGGTGCGCACCGTGAAGTCGGTGCGGCAGAAGGTCTCCAGCCTCTCCGGCGGCCAGCGGCAGACCGTGGCCATCGCCAAGTCCGTGCTGTGGAACTCGAAGCTGGTCATCCTCGACGAGCCGACCGCCGCCCTCGGCGTGGCGCAGACCGCGCAGGTGCTCGACCTGGTGCGCCGGCTCGCCGACCAGGGCCTCGCCGTCGTGCTCATCTCGCACAACATGAACGACGTGCTGCAGGTCTCGGACAGCATCGCGGCGCTCTACCTGGGACAGATGGCGGCCCAGGTGCGCCGCTCCCAGGTGACGCACACTCAGATCGTCGAACTGATCACGGCCGGCCGCTCCGGCGATCTCGGCCTCACCTCCTCGGCCACGGCGGCCGTCGAGGGGAACGGAGCGCGAGCATGACCATCGGAAACGACGCGCTGAGCCAGCCGCTGCGCCAGGGCGAAGAACAGCCCTTCCTGGTGCGCTCGCTCGGTCCGCGCGAATACGCCCTCGACTACGTGCAGCGGCTGCGCGGCGGCGAGATGGGCGCGATTCCCGGCCTGCTCGGCCTGGTCGTGCTGGTGATCCTGTTCTCCTTCCTGCAGAGCGGATTCCTCTCCGCGTACAACGTGGAGAACATGGTCATCGACGGCGCGCCGACGATAATCATGGCGATGGGCCTGGTCTTCGTGCTGCTGCTGGGCGAGATCGACCTGTCCGCGGGCACCGCCTCGGGCGCCACCGCGGTGCTGGCCGCCGTGCTGCTGGTGCGGCACAACGTGAGCTGGATCGTGGCCGCCCTGGCGGCCGGACTGGTCGGCGCGATCATCGGCGCCTTCATCGGCTGGCTGCGCGCGAAGGTGGGCATCCCCTCCTTCGTCATCACCCTGGCGGCGTTCCTCTCGTTCCAGGGCGTGACCGTCATCCTGATCGGCGGCGGCGGCTCGATCCTGGTCACCGACCACACGCTGCTGGCCCTGGAGAGCGCGAGCATCTCCGACTACATGCCGCTCTGGGGCGGCTGGGTGCTGCTGGCGGTCCTCGTGCTCGGCTACGCGGCCGTGAAGTTCCGCACGCTGACCAAGCGGCGCTCCTCCGGTCTGGCCACCGAGCCGAACGAGGTCGCGCTGGTCAAGGTGGCCGCGCTGGCCGCGGGCGGCGCGCTGTTCGTGTACTACATGGGCATCAACCGCATCGTCACGCACACGTTCCTCACCGCGGGTCAGACCTCGGAGGGCGTGCCGTGGATCGTGCCGTTCCTGCTGATCCTGCTGTTCGCCTTGACCTTCCTGCTCGGCCGCACCCGCTACGGCCGGCACGTCTACGCCGTCGGCGGCAACGACGAGGCGGCACGACGCGCCGGTATCCGGGTGGACGTGGTGCGCGTCTCCGTGTTCGTCATCTGCTCCTTCCTGGCCGCTCTCGCCGGTCTGGTGCAGATGTCGGCGCAGGCGGGTGTGAACTCGGCGCAGGGCGGCGGCAACACCCTGCTGCTCGCCGTCGGCGCGGCCGTCATCGGCGGTACGAGCCTGTTCGGCGGTCGCGGCCGGGTGATCGACGCGGTCATCGGCGGCGCGGTCGTCGAGGTCATCTCCTACGGGATGAGCGACCTGATCTCGGGTTCGAACGGCCCGGGGTGGCAGCTGATCATCACCGGCATCGTGCTGCTGGTCGCGGCCGGCTTCGACGCGGTGTCCCGGAGGGCGGGCTCCAGGCAGTAGGCGGGAGCGCGCAGCGCAGGAGCGAGGAGCAGCCGAGCCGCCGCGGACGGGCGCCGACCGAGAAGGAACGGACAAGCACGATGACTGCTGCCGGCACGGCGGGGTCGACGCAGGACGAGGTTCGCAGGCACAACGTCTCCACGCTCTTGCGCTACGTCCATGTGCACGGCCCCACCTCGCGCACCGAGCTCACCAGCGTGATGCAACTCAACCGGTCGACGATCGGCGCGCTCACGGCGGACCTCACCCAGGCCGGCCTGGTCCGCGAGGAGGTCCCGGCCCGCGCCAGAGCGGCCGGGACCGGCGCGGGCAGGCCCTCGCTGGTGGTCTGCCCGAGGCCGGAGAAGGTCTATGTCTTCGCCTACGACATCGGCGTGGACTACCTGATCGCGGCCCGGGTGGGCCTCGGCGGCTCGATCCTCGACCGCAGGGAACTGCACCGGCTGCGCGGCGACTACGCCCTGGAGGACGTCACGTCCCACCTGGGCAGATTCACCGCCGAGATGCTCGGCCGCGCGGAGCCCGGATCGGTCTGCGTCGGCGTCGGCGTGGCCATCGCGGCACTCGTCCGCGAGGACGACGGCCAGGTCAGGTACGCCCCCAATCTCGGCTGGGTGGACGAGCCGCTCGGCACCGCACTGGCCGACATGCTCGGCGAATACGGAATCAAGGCACGCATAGCCGTCGGCAACGACGGTGATCTCGGCGCGCTGGCCGAGCACGTGCGGGGCGCGGCGGCGGGTTCGTCGGACGCGGTCTACCTGACCGGCGAGGTCGGCGTCGGCGCGGGCATCATCGTCGGCGGCGAACCGCTGCGCGGCTACGGCGGCTACGGCGGCGAGATAGGCCACACCGTCGTCAACCCGGCCGGCCGGCTGTGCCGCTGCGGCGCACGGGGTTGCTGGGAAACGGAAATCGGCGAGAAGGCGATCCTCGACGCGGCCGGCCACCCCGACGGCCCCCGCTCGACGGTGTCGGCAGTCGTCGCCGCGTCCGCCGAGGGCGACCCCCGCGCCCTGGCCGCCATGCGCCACGTCGGCGAATGGCTCGGCATCGGCGTCGGCAACGTCATCAACATATTCAACCCCGAAGTCGTCATCTTCGGCGGCCTGCTCCGCGACGTCTTCCCGGCGGTCGAGCAGCAGTTGCGCACCACCCTGCTGACCACCGGCCTCGCCGCCCCCCGCGAGCAGGTCCGCCTCGTCACCCCCGGCCTCGGCGCCGACTCAACCCTCGTCGGCGCCGCCGAGCGCGCCTTCGCCCCGCTGCTCTTCGACCCGATCGAGGTCATCAGCGGACTGACGGCAGTCGCGGTGGACTAGCAGAGTCCGAGCAGCTCGCCGAGCGAACTGATGGCGGGCACATCCACGTCGGCCTGATCCGCCTCGTCGTCGGAGCGGCGCATCCACCGGCCCTGATAGCCGAGCTGGATCGCGGCGGCGACGAGGTCCGGATCGTCGTCCACGAACAGGCACTCGCCGGGGTCGAGACCGAGAGCGTTCGATGCGTGGTGGTACATCCTCGGGTCGGGCTTGCGGCAGCCCAGCTCCGCGCTGATCGCGTAGGCCTCGAAGAAGTCGTGGATGCCGAGATCCGCGTGCAGGTGCGGGAGATTCGGCCAGGCGTCGGAGACGACGGCCATGCGCATGCCGCGCGATCGCAGCGCTTTGAGAGCCGGGGCGACATCGTCGAAGAGTTCGAGTACGACGTCGGCCGGGACCGGGCGGATGAGTTCGGCCAGCAGGTCGGGGGTCGGATCCACTCCGAGGCTCTCGAGCATCACCGCGTGGTAGCGGTCCAGGTCGGGTGTTGATTCGGCCGACGCCATGAACTGGTCGCCGAGATTGATCGCCGTGGCGAACTGGTCGGTGGTGATTTTTGGGTTCCGGCGCAGGACCGCGGGTTCGAAGTCGGCTCGGGGGTTCCAGCGGCCGCCGACCGGCCGCATCAGCACGCCGCCGGAGTCGAGGAGGACTGCGGACAGGGAAGAAGGCATCCGGCCATCGTGGCAGACGGCGGCCGTCAGCGACGTGCCGCCGTGTGCGCCCGCCCGTCTTCGTCAGCCCTGGACGTAGTCGATCAGGTTCTGCCGATCGAACTCGAGCTGGTCGATGGTGGTCTTGACCATGTCGCCGATGCTGACGATGCCGACGAGGTGGCCGGCGGCGTCGACGACGGGGAGGTGGCGGATGCGGCGCTGGGTCATCGTCCCGCTGAGCACGTCGACGGGGTCGTCGAGGGTGCAGGTGGAGACCTGCCAGCTGGCGATGTCCGCGACCGGGCCGTCGAGGACGGCGTCGCCGCGGTCGTTCAGGCGGCGGACGATGTCGCGTTCGGAGACGATGCCGCCGACGGTGACGCCGTCGCTCGAGACGACGACTGCACCGATGTTGTGCTCGGCGAGCAGCTCGAGCAGGGCGCGGCAGGTGGCGTCGGGGCGGACGGTGACGACCGCCGCTCCCTTGTTCTTGAGGACGTCTTTGACTCTCATGGCTGGCTTCCCTCGCCGTTGAAGGACAGCGTGCACCTTCCACCTTGACGGACAAACCGGGTGATCGCCAGCCGTGACGGCACCGGATCCGGCCAGGCCGCTCAGCGGTTGGCCTTGCTGAGCAGGTTGAACCCGAGAACGAGGCGGTAGATGCCGAAAAGTACCGGGCCGTAGGCGACGAAGTACACGCCGCCGTTCGCCGCCGCCTGGTAGGTCATGATCGTGATCACCAGGCCGGCGACGATCCAGACGACGCCGAAGCCGATGGAGCGCTTGCCCTTCGTCCGCCAGATCTGGCGCTGCTGGTCGGAGACGGTCTGATAGGGCGCGGGGCCGCTGGAGTAAGGGGTTTGTCGCGACACGGTGTGGCTCCTGTCTAGGCGATGGGACGGTTGTGGGAACGCGCGGAGTCGAGCAGGCGGTCGATGAACGGGTCCCGGCCGCCCCGCCGCGCCTCGCGGTTCAGCGGGATCGAGATCTTGCCGCCGCCGACGGCCTCGACCCGGTAGCCGAGCACCTTGCCGGCGCCGCTGCCCGTGCGGCGGTCGTGGACGGCGGCGACCCGGACGACGTCGGGCCACGCGAGCGCGCGGCAGTTCGACCGGCGGGCGTGCACGATCCCCTCGGCGTACAGGTAGTAGGACTGCCGGCCGGTGACGAGGGCACGGATGCCGATGCCCAGGCCGAGGACGATGCCGACGATCATGGCGCGGTACACGGCGTGCATGAGTCCGTACGAGGCCGAGAACGGATCCTCGTTGCTGACTGTCGGCCAGAGTGCGAGGTCGATCAGCAGGCAGGCCCCGGCGAGGCCCCAGCCGATGACGAGTGTCTGCCGCGTCGAGGAGCCGTGCCGGGTGTCGACGAGATTCCCGAGCCCGCGGGCCTCGGCCGCGCCGCGCACCTCGAGCGGCGTGTTGTCCGTGGTCAGCCCGGGTCCGCCGGTCCGATTCGCTTCGTGGAAGGTCATGCGCCGCAAGGTAGCGAGCCGGTGATGGGACCGGTCCCGCCCGCGGCGACGCGGCCTGCGTCTGATGTCGCATCAGATATCACTTGGGTAACAGACGGCCAACGGCGTCACACCGTTTACCGGTCCGAGAGTTCGCCTCATTTGTTGTGTGAGGCACGTAATACGGCGCGTACAAGGGCCTGATCGGAGCCCGAAGATCGCTAAGGATTGGTCTAGATCAACTCGCGTGGGGCCGCGAGGTTGATCACTGTCCGTATCTCAGGGCCTCTACCTGCGTCGCAGAATCGTTACCGCGCACAACAAATCCGGCCGGGGCTCATCTTTGCTTCTGCGGATCAAGGACATACGTTGCCTCCAACAACATTCCTTGGATTCGCCGAGCCCCGAAGACGGGCGCCGGCGCCTGAGAAAGGACCACGCGCAATGATGCGTAAGGCCGTCCTGAGTGCCGCCGTCGGCGCCGCAGCCCTCGCTTTGGGTGTCGCCGGGTGCTCTTCCTCCTCGAACTCCGCCGCTTCGAGCCCCTCGTCCAGCTCCGGCGCGGTACAGGTCGGGATCATCCTGCCGGACACCGTCTCCTCCGCTCGCTACGTGAACGCGGACGCCCCCGCGCTGACCCAGGAGTGCCAGGCGAAGGCGCTGAACTGCGACATCCAGAACGCGCAGGGCTCGACCGCCACCCAGCAGTCGCTCGCCGACAAGATGATCAACACCGAGCACGTCGAGGTGCTGATCCTCGACCCGCTGAACCCGACCGTGGGCGCGGCCATCGAGAAGCAGGCGCACGCCGCGGGCGTGAAGACCATCGACTACGACCGGCTCGACACCGGCGCGTCGCCCGACTACTACGTGTCCTACGACAACACCGAGGTCGGCACGCTGCAGGGCCAGGCCCTCGTCGCCGCGGTGAAGGCCAAGGGCATCACCAGCCCCGACGTCGCGGTGCTCGACGGCTCGACCACCGACCACAATGCGGTGCTGTTCAACCAGGGCTACATGTCGGTCATCAGCCCGCTGGTCAAGTCCGGCTCCTGGAAGGAGTCCGGCGAGCAGTGGGTCGCCAACTGGGACAACCCGACCGCCGGCACCGACTTCATGTCGATGTACAACAAGGACCACAACATCAACGTGGTCATGGTCGCCAACGACGGCATGGCGAACGCCGTCATCCAGGACCTGAAGAACCTGGGCCTGGCGGGCAAGGTCGTCGTCTCCGGCCAGGACGCCTCCGCCGAGGGTCTGCAGAACATCCTCGCCGGCTCGCAGTCCTTCTCGATCTACAAGGCCGCCAAGGGCGAGGCCGTCCCGTCCGTCGACCTCGCCACGCAGATCATCGCGGGCAAGGTGACCAGCACGTTCACCTCTGTCACCGACCCGACGAACAACCAGCGGGTCAAGTCGATCCTCGGCACGCCGGTCGTGATCACCAAGTCGAACATCGACCAGCCGATCAAGGGCGGCGACGACAAGCTGTCGGACGTGTGCACCTCGGCCTACGCCTCCGCCTGCTCGGCGGCGGGTCTCTCGTAAGCCTGCGGCCGACGAGCTTCGGAAGGTGAGAACGGAAATGAGCGGCGGATCTGTGATGACGAGCGACAACCCTGTCCTGAAACTGCGGGGGATCACCAAGTCCTTCGGGCCCGTCGAGGTCCTCAAGGGCGTCGACTTCGAGGCGCGCGCCGGCGAGGTCACCGCCCTGGTCGGCGACAACGGCGCGGGCAAGTCCACGCTGGTCAAGTGCATCGGCGGCAGCTACTCCGTCGACGGCGGCGAGTACCTGTTCGAGGGCGGTCCGGTCACGGTCAAGGGCCCGCGCGACGCGTCGGCGCTCGGCATCGAGATCGTGTATCAGGACCTTGCGCTCTGCGACAACCTGGACATCGTGCAGAACATGTTCCTGGGCCGCGAGTCGCTCAACCGCAGGACCCGCACGCTGGACGAGGCGGACATGGAGCACCAGGCCGGCCAGGCGCTGGCCGCGCTGTCGGTGCGCACCGTGAAGTCCGTGCGGCAGAAGGTCTCCAGCCTCTCCGGCGGCCAGCGGCAGACCGTCGCGATCGCCAAGACCGTGCTGTGGAACTCCAAGGTCGTCATCCTGGACGAGCCGACCGCGGCCCTCGGCGTGGCGCAGACCGCGCAGGTGCTCGACCTGGTGCGCCGGCTGGCCGACCAGGGCATGGCCGTCATCCTCATCTCGCACAACATGCTCGACGTGCTCAAGGTCTCGGACAGCGTCGCAGCCCTCTACCTCGGCAGGATGGCCGCGCAGGTCAGGACATCCGAGCTGAACCAGACCCAGATCGTCGAGCTGATCACCGCCGGCCGCTCCGGCTCGCTCGGCCTCATCCCGGAAGGAGCGGCGGCGTGAGCACCGATACGAATACGCGCGACGTGGTCGCCGAGCACGAGGCCGCCAACCCGGCCGCGAACGTCACGGCCCTGATTCCGCAGACCCTCGGCGGCACATTCCGCTCCTATCTGCGCAGCGTCCGCGGCGGCGAGACCGGCTCGGTGCCGGCCGTCGTCGGCGCGCTGATCCTGATGGTCATCTTCGGTGTGGCGCAGGGCAACTTCCTGTCCAGCAGCAACATCGTCGCGATCGTGCAGCAGTCCGCGCCGACCACGATCATGGCCATGGGCCTGGTCTTCGTGCTGCTGCTCGGCGAGATCGACCTGTCCGCGGGCGTCGTCGGCTCCACGGCCGCCGCGTTCGGCGCGGTGCTCTCGGTCAAGCACGGCATGCCCTGGTACGTCGCGATCCTCGGCTCCGCGGCCTTCGGCGGCGTGGTCGGCCTGTTCCTCGGCTGGCTGCGCGCCAAGCTCGCCATCCCGTCCTTCGTCGTCACGCTCTCCGCGTTCATCGCCTTCCAGGGCGTGCAGATCCTGGTCATCAACTCGAAGAGCAACGGCGTCCAGGTCAGCGACCAGATCCTGCACGACCTCTACTTCGGCCGCCTCGCCCCGGACGCCGGCTGGATCCTGCTGGTCGCCGGCGTCGCGCTGTACATGCTGGTCAAGCTGGTGCAGAACGCCGCGCGCCGACGCAAGGGGCTGGCCGCCGTGCCGCTCGCCGTGCTCGGCCTGCGCGCGCTGGCGATCGCGGTGTTCGGCGGCGTGTTCGTCTACCTGATGAACATCGACCAGTCCGTCGCCTGGCAGCAGCGCGCGGGCATCCACCAGCAGGGCGTGCCGTGGTCCTCGGTGATCATCCTGGGCCTGCTCGTGGTGCTCGGCTTCACGCTCACCAAGACCCGCTACGGCCGGCACGTGTTCGCGGTCGGCGGCAACGAGGAGGCGGCCCGCCGCGCGGGTATCAGGGTCATGTCGATCCGCACTTCGGTGTTCGTGCTCTGCTCCGCCCTCGCGGCGCTGTCCGGGCTGATCCTGGCCGGTCAGCTCGGCGGCGTGAGCACCGGTGACGGCGCCGGGAACACCCTGCTGCTCGCCGTCGCCGCGGCCGTCATCGGCGGCACCTCGCTGATGGGCGGGCGCGGCCGGGTGGTGGACGCGATCCTCGGCGGCGTGGTGCTCGCGATCCTGCAGAACGGCATCTCCGACCTGCTGCAGGGCAACAACGCCTCGGCCTACGAGCTGATCATCGAGGGCGCGGTGCTGCTGCTCGCGGCGGCCGTGGACTCCGTCTCGCGGCGGGCCCGCCGCTGACGGCCCCTGACATAATGTGATGGTCGACGCGGGCCCATGAGAAACGGCGTCAATCGGGTCGGGATTGCGAGGATTTCCATGGCTGCCGGACCGGGTGGTTCGACGCAGGACGAGGTGCGCAGGCACAACGTCTCGACCCTGCTGCGCTACGTCCACGTGCACGGCCCGACCTCGCGCGCGGAACTGACCAGCGCGATGCAGCTCAACCGCTCGACCATCGGCACGCTGACCGCCGACCTCGCCGGGGCCGGGCTGGTGCGCGAGGAGCTTCCCGCGCGCACGGCCGGGGCCGGGGCGGGGCGCCCCTCGCTCGTCGTCTGGCCGCGGCCCGAGCAGGTGTACGTGCTCGCCTTCGACATCGGCGTCGACTACCTGATCGCGGCGCGGGTCGGCCTCGGCGGCTCGATCCTGGACCGTCGCGAGCTCTACCGGCCGCGCGGCGACTACGGGATGGACGACGTGGTCGCGCACCTGTGCCGGTTCACCGCCGAGATGTCCGCGCGGTCCGAGCCGGGCTCCGTGTGCGTCGGGGTCGGCGCGGCGATCGCGGGCGTGGTGCGCGAGTCGGACGGCCTGGTCCGGTTCGCGCCCAACCTCGGCTGGGTGGACGAGCCGCTCGGCGCGGCGCTGGCGGCCGGTCTGGGCCGGCACGGCGTGCGCGGCCGGGTCGCCGTGGGCAACGACGCGGACCTCGGGGCGCTGGCCGAGCACGTGCGCGGCGCGGCGGCGGGTTCCTCGGACGCGGTCTACCTGACCGGCGAGGTCGGCGTCGGCGCGGGCATCATCGTCGGCGGCGAACCGCTGCGCGGGCACGGCGGCTACGGCGGTGAGCTCGGTCACATGGTGGTCAACCCGGCCGGCCGGCTGTGCCGCTGCGGCGCCCGCGGCTGCTGGGAGACCGAGATCGGCGAGAAGGCGATCCTGGACGCGGCCGGGCATCCGGACGGACCGCGCTCCACGGTGCCCGCGGTGGTCGCCGCGGCGGCCGGCGGCGACCCGCGGGCCCTGGCGGCGCTGCGGCACGTGGGGGAGTGGCTGGTCATCGGGGTCGGCAACCTGGTGAACATCTTCAATCCCGAGGTGGTCATCTTCGGCGGCCTGCTGCGCGACCTGTTCCCCGCGGTCGAGCAGCAGCTGAACGGCACGTTGCGCACGGTGGGCCTGTCCGCCCCGCGCGAGCAGGTCCGGCTCACCGCGCCCGGCCTCGGCGCCGACTCCACGCTGGTCGGAGCCGCCGAACGGGCGTTCGGGCCGCTGCTGTTCGACCCGCCCGGCACGCTCGCCATGCTGGTCTGAGTTAGCGCTCAATCACCCGGAACGTCCCCATTCGTTTACCGGGCACTTCGACGGTGAAGATGATGTGGAGGAGTACGCCCTGTGCCGGGGGGCATGACCGCTCGCCGCATAGACTCGAATCGCTCGCCGATCGCGTGGCGCCTCTGCCCTTGCGTACGGCCCGGGCGGGATATACCCCCGGTATGTAAGGGTCGGTGGTTGAGCCGGCCACGGGAACGGTGAAGGAGACTGCGTTGGCACGCTTGATGGATTCGGTAAGGCAGCCGCGCGACCTCGACCGGCTCAGCCGCGCCGAGCTGGACAGGCTGGCCGCGGAGATCCGCGAGTTCCTGATCGAGAACGTCTCGCGCACCGGCGGGCACCTCGGCCCGAACCTCGGCGTGGTCGAGCTCACCATCGCGCTGCACCGCGTGTTCGACTCCCCGCGCGACGCCCTGATCTGGGACGTCGGCCACCAGGCCTACGTGCACAAGCTGCTGACCGGTCGTCAGGACTTCGAGAAGCTGCGCTGCGTCGGCGGCATCTCCGGCTACCCCTCGCGGGCCGAGTCCGAGCACGACATCGTGGAGAACTCGCACGCCTCCACCGCGCTGAGCTACGCCGACGGCGTGGCCAAGGCCTTCCGGCTGCGGGGACTCACGGACCGCCGCGTCATCGGCGTCATCGGCGACGGCGCGCTGACCGGCGGCATGGCGTGGGAGGCGCTGAACAACATCGCGGGCGGCGACCTGCCGGTCGTCATCGTGGTCAACGACAACGAGCGCTCCTACGCGCCCACCATCGGCGGCCTCGCGAACCACCTCGGCACGCTGCGCACCACGCAGGGCTACGAGCGCTTCCTTGACTGGGGCAAGAACACCCTGGCCCGCACCCCGTACGTCGGCGGCGCGATCTACGAGACGCTGCACGGGATGAAGAAGGGCCTGAAGGACATCGTCGCCCCGCAGGGGATGTTCGAGGACCTGGGCCTGAAGTACATCGGCCCGATCGACGGGCACGACGTGGACGCGGTGGAGTCGGCGCTGCGCCGCGCCAAGGCCTTCGGCGGCCCGGTGATCGTGCACGTGCTCACCCGCAAGGGCGAGGGCTACGAGCCGGCCCGCGCCGACGAGGTGCACCAGCTGCACCAGGTCAACCCGCAGACCAACCCGGAGACCGGCCTTCCGTTCCAGGTCAAGGGCACCTCGTGGACCGACGTGTTCGCCGAGGAGATGCTCAAGATCGGCAACGACCGGCCCGATGTGGTCGGCATCACCGCCGCGATGCTCATCCCGGTCGGCCTGCACAAGTTCGCCCAGCAGTACCCGGACCGCATCTACGACGTGGGCATCGCCGAGCAGCACGCCGCGACCTGCGCGGCCGGCCTGGCCTTCGGTGGCCTGCACCCGGTCGTGGCGGTCTACGCGACCTTCCTGAACCGGGCCTTCGACCAGGTCCTGATGGACTGCTCGCTGCACAAGGCGGGCGTCACCTTCGTGCTCGACCGCGCCGGGATCACCGGCCCGGACGGGGCCAGCCACCACGGCGTGTGGGACCTGTCCATCCTCCAGGTGGTCCCCGGCATCCGGGTGGCCGTGCCGCGCGACGCCGCCCAGGTGCGCGCCCTGGTGCGGGAGGCGACCGACATCGACGACGGACCGACCGTGGTGCGCTACTCCAAGGGCTCGGTCGGCCCGGAGATCGAGGCGGTCGACCGGGTGGACGGCGTGGACGTGCTGCGCCGTGCCGCGAAGCCGGTGCACGAGGCCGACCTGCTGATCATCGCCATGGGTCCGCTGGCCGGCGCCGCCCTCTCCGCGGCCGAGGAACTGGCCGCCGAGGGAATCGAGGCGACCGTCGTGGACCCGCGCTGGGTCAAGCCGGTCAACCCGGCCCTGGTGGACATGGCACGCACGCACCGGGCCGTGGTCACGGTCGAGGACAACGGCCGGGTCGGCGGCGTGGGCGCGGCGATCAGCCAGGCCATGCAGGACGCGGGCGTGCTGCGGCCGACGAAGGTGCTGGGCGTGCCGACGGAGTTCCAGGCGCACGACGAGCGCCCGGCGATCCTGGCCAGGCTCGGCCTGGACGCACCGGGCATCGCGGCGGCCGGACGCGCCGTGCACGCGCTCGCCGTCGAACCGGCCGAACTGAGCTGAAGCGGGCTGACCAGGCCTAAGCTGATCCGACCTCAGTAACAGTTCTGCAACAGCCTGACTCGGATCGGCGCCGCCGTGCGGCGGCCCGATCCCGTAGATTGCGCTGCTGTGGAAACCGCGCACCCTGAGACGGACGGCGCCGGCACGGTCATCATCGGCGCCGGGCCCGCGGGCCTGACGGCCGCCTACGACCTGACCAGGCACGGGTACTCCGCGCGGGTCTTCGAGTCGGAGAGCGTCGTGGGCGGGATCTCGCAGACGGCGGAGCGCGGCGGCTGGCGCTTCGACATAGGCGGGCACCGGTTCTTCATCAAGGTGAAGCAGGTGGACGACCTGTGGCACGAGATCCTGCCCGCGGAGGACTTCCTGCTGCGGCCGCGGATGTCGCGGATCCACTACCAGGGCAAGCTGTTCGACTACCCGCTCAAGGCGGGCAACGCGCTCAGCGGCCTCGGCGACGTCGAGGCGGCGAAGTGCATCGGCTCGTACGCGTGGCCCAGGATCCGTCCGCCGAAGAACCAGGACTCCTTCGACGGCTGGGCCACCGCGCGCTTCGGCAGGCGGCTGTTCCGGATCTTCTTCAAGACGTACACGGAGAAGGTCTGGGGCATGGACACCGGCGAACCGCCCGCGGACTGGGCCGCGCAGCGCATCAAGAACCTTTCGCTGTTCGGGGCGATCGTGAACGCGCTCGACCCGCGCAAGGGTTCGAAGAGGATCACCTCGTTGATCGACGAGTTCCACTACCCGAAGTACGGCCCGGGCATGATGTGGGAGACCTGCGCGGACGGCACCGAGCACGAGCGGATCGTGCCCGCGTCCGACGTGATCTCCTCGACCCCGCTCTCCGCGCTGGTGCTCTCGATGGACCCGCCGGCGTCCCCGGAGGCGATCGAGGCCGCGAAGGATCTGCGCTATCGGGACTCCCTGACGGTCGCGCTCGTGGTGCCGGAGGAGCACGGTTTCCCGGACAACTGGATCTACATCCACACCCCGGGCGTGCGGGTCGGCCGCATCCAGAACTTCGGTTCCTGGTCCCCGTACCTGGTCAAGGAGGGTCGCACCTGCCTGGGCCTGGAGTTCTTCGTCAACGAGGGCGACGAGCTGTGGACCATGGACGACGACGACCTCGTCAAGCTCGGAACCGCCGAACTGGAAGAACTCGCGCTGATAACCCCCGGCTCGGTCGAAGTCGGCTACGTGGTGCGGATGCCGAAGGCCTACCCGGTCTACGACGACGGCTACGCGGCCAACCTCGAGGTGCTCAAGGCCTGGCTGCGCGAGCACACCCCGAACGTCCACCCGGTCGGCCGCAACGGCGTGCACCGCTACAACAACGCCGACCACTCCATGCTCACCGCGCTGCTGAGCAGCGAAAACATCCGCACAGGCAGTAAGCACGACGTGTGGAGCGTGAACGTCGAAGAGGAATATCACGAGGAGTCCGCGGACAAGGCCGAGGGCCGGCCGGTCACGCCGAAGGGCACCGGCCGCGACGCGCCGGTCACGCCCCGTCGTCGCGCTGAGGACAAGGTCACGGCCCTGCGTTGAGCTGAGAGCTTCGTGGTCCGGTTTTCTTGGCAGAACGTCGGACCGATAGGATCGATCGACGCGGCTCGTCCGCCGATCCATATGGTGTTCAGGAGGACCATGACCGAGTCGGCGCAGCAGGTGGAGGAACCCGTGGCTCGGGAGGAGGACGGTCCGCCACCACGGCGTCCGCTGCACGCCCGACTGCGTCCGGTGGGCGCGATGGTGCTCGTCACGGCGGCTTTCTTCGCCCTCTGTCTGGCCCAGTCGTGGCGGCAGGTGTGGAACGCGGACACCGCGAACGTGACCCTGCAGGGCTGGGACTTGATCCACGGTCAGGTGCTGCTGCACGGCTGGTGGTCCACGGACGTCAACTTCTACACCTTCGACCTGCCGGTATACGCCCTGTCCGTGCTCGTGTTCGGGCTCGGCAGCACCGCTCCGCACGTGGCCGGCGCGGTGCTCTACACGCTCACCTTCCTGGCGGCCTGCTGGCTCGCCAAGGGCCGCTCGCAGGGCGTCGCGTCCTGGCTCCGGGTCGCGATGGTGGCGATGTTCATGACGACCGCGCTGTGGGTCGGCGCGGGCGTCGTCACGGTGATGATCGTGCCGGACCACAGCGCCACGATCTGCTTCTTCCTCGTCGCCTACGTCCTCTACGACCGCTTCGCCGACCGCCGCTGGGCGCCGTGGGCGATGCTCGTCGTGCTGACGCTCGGTCAGATAAGCGACTTGAGCACCCGGTACGTGCTCGTGCCCTCGCTGCTCGTCGTCTGGGCCATCGAGCACCTGCGCGCGCGTCGCCTGCGTACGCCCGAGACCCGGCTCGCGATCGCCGCGGTCCTCTCCGTAGGCGTGTCCTACGGCCTGCGCACGGCGATGATTCACCTGGGCGCGTACTACCTCGCCAAGGCGAACACCGGCCTGGCGCCGATCTCGACCTGGCACTGGCACTTCACCGGCACGTGGGAATCGCTGTTCACCCTCTTCGGCGTGGACGTGACCAACTTCCCCGGGGGCACCGCGTTCCGTACGTCGATCACGTTCATCGGCGGATTCGCGCTGGTGTGCGGAGTGCTGAGCGTGCTGCACACGCTGATTCGCTGGAGGCGGGTCGAGAACGCGGACCGGCTGCTGACCACCGCCGTCATCATCTACCTGGCCGCGTACGAGTTCTCCACCGTCGGCGTGCCCGGTGGCGGAGGCGGATACGAGTTCGTCGGCGTCATCGCGATGTCCGCGGTGCTCAGCGCGCGTACGTTCGCTTCACTGAGGCCGCTGCGTCTGCCCGTGTACCGCGTCGCCGGCACCGCCGTCGCCGCGCTCGCCGCCCTCGTCTTCCTGGTGAGCGGTACGGGGCTGTTCCAGGGCACGGTGCCCAGTCAGCTCAAGCCGCTCGGCGCGTGGCTCGAACAGCACAACCTCACCTACGGCCTCGCCGAGTACTGGAATGCCTCGCCGGTGACCGTCTACACCGGCGGCAGGGTCGCGGTGCGCCCGATCCTCACGGAACCGGGCGGCTTCATCCCGCGGACCTGGAACGCCCGGTCGCAGTGGTTCGACGCGACGAAGAACGACGCCACCTTCGTCATCGCCGGGCCGGAGCAGGGCGCCAATCTGACGGTGGCTCAGGCCGAAGGCTCCTTCGGCAAGCCCGCCGCCGTGTACAACGTCGACGGCTTCGCGATCATGGTCTACGACTACAACCTGCTCACCAAGGGGAGCCCGGCGATCCTCGGACCGGGCGACTGAGGCTGGACAACGGCTGGAAAGCACAGCGCCCGCTCCTCGTACGAGGAGCGGGCACTTTAGTTTCGCGAGCTGGCGATTTACAGTGTGCCGTTGTTGACGGCGTCGGTGATCCAGGGGATGACTTCGTCGAGCATGGTTTCGAGGGTGGTGGTGGCTTCGAAGTCGAGGACGTGTTTGGCTTTGTCGGTGGCTGGGACGCGGCGTTGGACGTCGTATTC
>NZ_DASZKT010000088.1:0-2379 GCF_035552695.1 Actinospica sp. | reverse complement strand
GGCGCCGACGCAGTCGTCGTTCAGGCGCTGGCGCAGCGCGGAGAGGTGCGCTGATCGGCTCAGTCGATCCGGCGACGGCGCAGCGCGTAGAGGGCGGCCAGCAGCAGCGTGCAGACGAGCGTCTCCGGCAGCGCGATCGCGGTCTGCTCGACCGGGAGGCCGAGCTCGGTCATGCCGCGCACGATGTCCAGCGTGTACGGGCTGTGCGACCCCGGCAGCAGCGCCGCGGTGAGCGCAGCGAGCAGCCACGCGGCGGGCACGGCGAGCAGTCGCAGCCGCAAGACGGGAGCGCAAAGTACGCCCGCCATTCCGCCGAACGCGGCGAAGCAGGACTCCGCCGGAGTCGGGAGCGTCAGCACGGCGCCGAGCGAGATGTGCGACGCGGCCACGCTGCCGCGGGTCAGCGCGAAGCCGCCGAGCGCGGTCAGGTACGCGGCGAGCCTGGTCGCGGAGGCGAGCCAGATCCCGACGATGAGCGCGACGAACAGCTTGCCCACCAGCCCCGCGCCGCGGCGCGGCAGCCTGGTGTACGTGGTGAGGCCGACGCCGTGCCGGTAGTCCTCGGTGACCAGCCCCGCGCCGAGCCATGCCGCGGCCAGCACGGCGACCGTGCCCGGCAGGATCATCCCGGCCGATCCGCCCGCGACGACCCACGCGACGTGCGCCTGCGGATTCCCGGAGTTCACCGCGGCCCGCGCTGCCGGGAGCGTGGCCAGCGCCGAGCCGAACATGGCCAGGCCGAACACCCCGAACGTGGACCGCCGCGTGCGCAGCCGCGTCGCCTCGTACCCCGCCGCCGCCCACGCGGAACGAAAGCCCATCACAGCAGCCCCTCCCTCGTCGCCTCAAACCCTGCCGCGAATCCCTCAGCGGTCGCAGCCGTACTCAGCCCCACCACCGCAGACCTTCCGGCTGCCTCGTACCGTGCCTCGAACCCTGCCTCGAATCCCTGAGCGGTCGCAGCCGTACGCAACCCCAACACCGGAGTCGTTCCCGCCGCCTCGTAGGCCGCCGCGGACCCTGCCACGGTCGGCGCCGCACGCAGGCCCATCACCGCAGACCCTCCCGCCACCTCATAGGCCGCCGCGGACCCTGCCGCGGTCGGCGCCGCACGCAGGCCCATCAACGCACGCTCTCCTGTTCGGTGGCGACGGTGTCGTCGCTTCGCGGAGCTGCTGCGGGTGGTTCTGTGGGTGCCTCAGATGCGGACTTCGGCATTTCGATGACCGAGAGCAGCGCGGACTCCGCCGCCGACTCGGTCTCGAGCGGATCGCTTCCGCTGAAGGGCATCGCTACCTCGGCCTCGGCGTGCTCGGGCACCTGGACCGTGGCCGGGGCCTGCACCGGAAGTACCGCGGGCGGCCTGCGGCAGGCTTCGAGTACGGCGACGACCGGGTCGTCCGCGGCGGAGCGCACCGCCAGTTCGTGCAGCGGGATCTCGTTGCGGAAGGCGAGATCGCCGATTCTGGCCCGGTCCAAGCCGCGCACCTCCAGGCAGGCGCCGTCGAGCTGGGTCGGCTCGGCTCCCGCCGCGACGAGCACGGCGGCGAACCGCAGCACCTGCGGCGTCCGCACGATGACGCAGTCCCCGGACAGGTCGCGCGCGGCCTGCCTGGCGGTGCGCTGTCCGACCAGCCGGCCCTCGTCGAGCACGAGGATGCGGTCGGCCCTGAGCACCATCGCGTCAGTGTTCTGCCCCGTGACCAGCACGCAGCGACCCTGCGCGGCGTACGCCCGCAGCAGGGCGTTGAGCCAGTCCTGGCCCTCGGGTTCCAGGCCGTACTCGGGCTCGTCGAGCAGCAGCACCTCCGGGTCTCCGAGCAACGCCTGCGCGAGGGCGAGGCGTACCGTCATCCCCTCGGTCAGCTCGGCGATCCGGGTACGGAGCTGGTCGCTCAGCCCACAGACGTCGAGCACGGCCGCGATCCGCTCGCGCCGGCCGCCCGGCGCGGCGCCGGGATCGGCGGACAGGGCCAGTCTGAGGTGGCCGCCCACCGTGCGCCCCGGATGCAGGGCGAGGGGGTCGAGTATCACGCCGACCGTGCGCATCGGGTGCCGCAGCATGCGGAACGTCCGCCCGTCGTAGAGCGTGCGTCCGCCGCCCGGGTCGAGCTGAAGCATCCGACGCAGCACGGCCGTCTTCCCGGAGCCAGGCAGGCCGAGCAGGCCCGTCACCTGTCCGGGCCTGACTTGGAAGCCGACCCCGTCGAGTACCTGTCGTCCGTGCCGCCGTGCGGAGAGCTCGATCGCCTCGATCACGAAAACATCGTCGCCGCCCGTCATCACGGAAAGCGCCAGGACACGCCCGTACCTGGCCGGATTCACCCCGTCGGACCCGCGCTCCGCGTGACCCGCTAGCCCTAACGGTGAGTCAGCCGG
>NZ_DASZKT010000087.1:0-31988 GCF_035552695.1 Actinospica sp. | reverse complement strand
GATATCTTCGGGTTGCTGGAGAACCTGTGGCAGGAGCGCGGGCTGACCGTGATCATGGTGACCCACGACTCCGAGCTGGCCCGCCGCGTCCCCCGACTGGCCCAGATCAAGCACGGAAAACTCACCATCAAGCGCGACCGGCTCGCCGCAAAGTAATCCGGTAGTGCCACCACGAGGCTCCGTCGACCCGCGCGGGTCGACGGAGCCTCACGGCTTGCGGCCGACCGCCGCGTAGCCGGAGTAGCGGGTTACGTCGCCGCCGAGCGCATCAGGGCCCGCGTCCGGGTCCGGACGCCAGTGGATCATGTCCACGAGGCCCGGCTCGACGACCTGGTAGCCGGTGAGCAGCGCGGCGATTTCCCGCTTGGACCGGTAGTGCATCTGATGGCTGGCACGCCGGTAGACCTCCTCGGCGTCCTTCGCCATCGTCGGCCGGTAGTCGTTGGTGGCGTGCGTGATCGCCAGGAAGGACCCGGGCGCCGTGACATCCCGATACGTGCCGACCACGCCGACCGGGTCATCGTCGTCACCGACGAAGTGCAGCACCGCGATCATCAGCACACCGACCGGCCGGGACAGGTCGAGCAACTCCCCGACCTCCGGCCGCGACAGCACGTACGCCGGATCGCGCAGATCCGCGTGCGCGACTCCGGTGTGCCCCTCCTCGTCGCGGAGCAGGGCCCTGCCGTGCGCGACCGCCACCGGATCGACGTCCACGTACACCGTCCGGACGTTCGGATTCACCGCCTGCGCGATCTCGTGCACGTTGCCGGTCGTCGGCATCCCGGAGCCCAGGTCGAGGAACTGGTCGATGCCGGACTCCACCATGAACCGCACCGCGCGGTGCAGCACCCCGCGCTGCGCCCGGGCGATCACCGGCATCTCCGGCAGCACCCGCATGTACTCCTCGGCCAGCCGCCGGTCGGCCAGGAAGTTGTGCGAGCCGCCCAGGAAATAGTCGTACATGCGTGCGGCCGACGGACGCTCGATATCCACCGAGTCGGGCGCCCACCGCGGCCGGGGACGATTCACCAGGACTCCGTTCTGACCGGACCAGGAACGCGCATCCGCCGAGTGTAACCGTCATGACACCGCGCCGGGAGGTGCGCGCCGCAATCGCCGGCCACGGTTTACCCGGTACCGCGCAGGGTGTACGGGTAGAATTTCACGTATGACGGCGTACGACGAGGGACTTTCCGAAGCCGCGATGCCGTCCCCCACCCGCAGGCAGCAGACGGGGACGCGAAGCGCGCGGTCGCTGCTGCTGACGGTCTTCGGCGAGTACGTGCGGCCGTCCGGCGAAGCGGTGTGGACCTCGACCCTGCTGCACGTGTTGACGGGGCTCGGCGTGGAGGAGAAGGCGGCGCGCCAGGCGCTGAACCGGATGGGCGCGGACGGCTGGATCGCCGCCGAGCGCACCGGCCGCCGGGTCCGCTGGGCGCCGACCGAGCACGGCAGGACCCTGCTGACCGAGGGCGCCGAGCGGATCTACTCCTTCGGCCGCGACCGCGAGTCCTGGGACGGCCGCTGGCTGGTGCTGCTGGTCACCGTGCCGGAGTCGCAGCGCGACCTGCGCCACCGGCTTCGCAACGGCCTGACCTGGGCGGGCCTCGGCAGCCCCGCGCCCGGCGTGTGGATCAGCCCGCACCCCTCGCGCGAGGCCGAGGCGAAGCAGGTCGTCGCCGACCTGGGCCTGGACGCGGCCGCGTTCTCCTTCTGCGGCCCCTTCGCCGGCGTCGGCTCCGAGCGCGACATGGTCGAACAGGCCTGGCACCTGGGCGAACTCGCCGAGGCGTACGAGGAGTTCGTCGCCCGCTTCGCGCCGCGCCCCGGCGCCTCCGGCGTTCCCGACACCTCCGGCGTTCCCGGCGCCTCCGACGTTCCCGGCCTCTCCGGCGCTCCCGGCCTCTCCGACGTTCCCGGCGCCTCCGACGTTCCCGGCGCCTCCGACGTTCCCGACTCCATCGGCACTCCGCGCACCCCCGACGAGATCCTCTTCGCCCAGATCCGCCTCGTCGACGAATGGCGCCGCTTCCCCCGCCTCGACCCGCAGTTGCCGCTGGAGATGCTCCCGCCGCACTGGATCGGCCTCCGCGCGGCCAACGTCTTCGACGACCTGCACCTGCAGTGGCACGCCACCGCCCTTCGCCGCTGGACGGAGCTCGCCGCCGCGGACTAAGGCCGCCGAGTGCGGCTTGCGGTCAGCGGTCCGCCGCTTCCGGCTTCAGGTTGTAGACGCGGGACGCGTTGCCCGCGAGCACGAGCGCGGCGGTCTCGTCGTCGGGGCAGAGGGCGGCGATGGCGCGGGCGTTCTTCGCGATGCCGGGGACGCCGGGCCAGTCCGTACCGAAGATCATCTTTCGGGTCAGCCGCGCCCAATCGTGCCGCGCGTAGTACGACTGGAGCCGGGACGGCGGGAGGCCGGACAGTTCGATCCAGACGCGCTCGTTGGACAGCGCCATGAACGCCGCGGCGTCGTACCACCAGCCGCGACCGCCGTGTGCGAGCGCGATGTTCAGGCCGCGGAAGTCGCGGAGCACGTCGTCGAGCAGGACCGGATCGGCGTACTTGTTGCTCGAGCCGGGGAACGTGCTCGTGCCGCAGTGCACGACGAGCGGGATCCCGGCGGCCTGGCAGACCTCGTATGCGGGATACAGGCTGCGGTCATTCGCGGCGACCCCCGCGTGCACGGGATGCACCTTGCACGCGACCGCCCCGAGGTCGAGTTGCCGCCGCAGTTCCTCGTCCACCGGATAGTGGAAGTGCGGATTGATGTTCGCGATCGGCCTGATCCGCGACGGGTTGTGCGCGACCGCGGGCAGCAGGTCCTCGATCGGCTGGATCCCGGTGGCCTTGGGGCTGTACTCGCTCAGCAGTAGCGCGACGTCCACGCCTTCGTTCGCCAGGTACGCGTCGAACTCGGCCGGCCGGAGCGTGCCGGACTCGTCGTAGAGCCGACCGAGCAGTTCGCGGTCCCCGAATTGTTCGGCCCACGTCCGCCACGCGGGTTTCAGCGTCGGCAGACGCGCGGCGTGCAGGTGGACGTCGATCAGCGTCCTGCCGTCGAGCATCAGGCGGTCCCGGGCTGGTAGTCGGCGATGAACTCGGTGTCCACACCGAGCGGACCGACGACGTTCGCGCCCCCGGCCGGGCCGAGCGGTGCATCGCGGCCGGGCAGGGACTGCGTGAAGAACCGGGCGTTGTCGTCCACGAACTCGCGCAGTTCGGCCGGCACGCGCCGGTCCTGGCTGATCGCGGAGACCGGGCAGGCCGGTTCGCAGGCCCCGCAGTCGATGCACTCGACGGGGTTGATGTACAGCTTGCGTTCGCCCTCGTAGATGCAGTCCACGGGGCACTCCTCCATGCAGGAGCGGTCCATGACATCGATGCAGGCCGCGGCGATGACGTATGGCACGGCGGCGGGTCTCCTTTCAGGCCGGGGACTTTCAGACCAGGGACTTTCAGACCAGAGCCACTCAGACAGCGCCACTCAGACCAGCGCGGGCGCGGGGAGGGGCGCGGCGTCGGAGGAGTGGCCCGGGAACAGCGGCTCGTGCGGACGGATCAGGATGGCGGCGTTGTTCACCGCGGTCGCCGCCTCGCCGAAGCCGACCGAGATCAGCCGCACCTTGCCGCGGTAGTCGGTGATGTCCCCGGCAGCGAACACGCCGGGCACGTTCGTGGCCATCGTCGTGTCTACGGGCAGATAGCGGTTCGCGGTCACCTCGAGGCCCCACTGCCGGATCGGCCCGAGGTTCGCCGTGAATCCGAGTGCTGCGATGACGGCTCGAGCCGGGCGTCGTGCCGTGCCGGCGGGTCCGGTGACGTCCACGAACTCGACGTGCCGGTCGCCCTGGATCCCGGTGACCTCGGCGTCAGTGATGATCTCGACGGTCGACGAGCGCAGTTGCGCGACGCTGTGCTCGTGCGCCCGGAACGCTGCGCGGCGGTGCACGAGCGTGACCGAGCGGGCGAAGGGCTCCAGACTCAGCGCCCAGTCGCACGCGCTGTCCCCGCCGCCGACCACGACCACGTCGTGCCCGGCGTGCGCCTCGAGTGAGGGCACGAAGTAGGACAGGCCGCGCCCGAGCCACTCCTCGCCGGCCGGTAGCGGCCGCGGCGTGAAGGTGCCGATGCCGCCGCTGATCAGCACCGCTCGGCAACGTATCTCAGTACCCGCATGCGTGGTCACCGTGACGACGCCGTCCGTGTCCCGGGTGAGGGATTCCGCGCGTTCGCCGAGCAGACAGGTCGGCGCGAAGCGTTCGGCCTGCGCGGCGAGTCCGGCCACCAGATCGCGGCCCTTGATCGCGGGGAATCCGGCGACGTCGTAGATCGGCTTCTCCGGATACATCGCGGTGACCTGCCCGCCGACCTCCGGCAGCGAGTCGACGACGGCGGTCGTCAGTCCGCGGAATCCGGCGTAGTACGCGGCGTACAGGCCGGCCGGCCCCGCGCCGACGATGAGTAGATCGCAGGCTACGGACATGCTCATGGAGTCGTCCCTCCCAACAGTCCCACGGCCGCGGCACGCAGCTCGACGCGGCGGACCTTGCCGGTGGCGGTCGTCGGCAGCGCGTCGAGGAAGATCACCCGCCGCGGCCGCTTGAATGAGGGCAATCCCTCGCGGCAGAACTCGATGAGCGTGGCCTCGCCTGTGACGTCGGCGTCGGCGTCGGCATTGGCAGCGAGTACGACGTACGCCACCGGCTTCTCCAGCCCGTCGGCATCCACTGTGGCGACGACCGCCGCCTGACCGACCGCCGGATGCTGCAGCAGCCGCGTCTCGACCTCGGCGGGCGCGACCCACATGCCGCTCGCCTTGATCATGTCGCCGGTGCGTCCGAGGCAGGCGTAGCAGCCCTCGGCGTCCTGCACGTACGTGTCGCCGGTGCAGAGCCATTCGCCCTGGAAGACATGCTGCGTGGCGTCGTAGCGCGACCAATAGCCGGTTGCCATCGACGTGCCGCGGACGTGGAGCGTCCCCGGCGTTCCGGGTGTGACCTCGTGGCCCTCATCGTCGAGGATGCGCAGGTCGTATCCGGGTACTGCGACGCCGGTCGTGCCGGGGCGGACGGCGCCCTCGCGGTTGGACAGGAAGATGTGCAGCATCTCGGTCATCCCGATGCCGTCGAGGATGTCGATGCCGAAGTGCTGCGTCCAGCGCCGATAGAGCACCTCGGGCAACGGTTCACCGGCCGACGCGCTGAGCCGCACGCCGGGTAGCGAGTCGGCCGGCAAATCGGCGTGCAGCATGTTGGCGAAGAAGGTCGGGCCCGCGAAGAACAGCGTCGCGCCGTACTCCCGAGCCCGATCGACCAGCGTCCCCGGCCGGGACGGGGACGGTTCCAGAATCGCCGTGGCGCCCACGGACAGCGGGAACAGCACCGAGTTGCCGAGCCCGTACGCGAAGAACGCCTTGGCGGCGGACAGGCACCGGTCCTCGGGCCGGATGCCGAGCACCTGCGAGCCGTAGGTTTCGCAGACCACGCGCACCGATCCGTGCCGGTGCATCGCTGCCTTCGGGGTCCCGGTCGTGCCCGAGGTGTAGAGCCAGAATGCGGGGGAGTCGGCCGACGTCGGGTACACGGCTTCGAGCGGCTCGTGCCGCGCGAGCTCGGCCAACGCGTCCCCGCCCAGGATCGCGACGAGCTCCGGTGACTGAGCCGCGGCCTTCTCGGCCGTCGTCGAGAGCTCGGGGCTGATGGCCAGATACCGGGCCCGCGCGTCGCGCAGCAACTCGGCGAGGCCGTCCGCGTGCAGCATCGTGGACACCGGCACGGGTATCGCGCCGATGCGCATCGCCGCGAGGAAGACCGTGACGAATTCCGGGGAATCGGCCATGTACATCAGCACACGTTGCTCGGGCTGTAGTCCGATCGCCCGCAGCCCTGCGGCCGTGCGTAATACGAGGTCGTACAGCTGCGCATAGCTGACGTCGCCGCTCGGCCCGGTGAGCGCGATCCGGTGGTCGCCACCATCGCCGCGCTCGAGATGCCGGTCGAGGAGGTACGTGCTGGCGTTGAACGTGCTGGTGTTGAAGGTGTTGTCGTCGATCACCGTGGTCATGGGCGCACCTTTGCGCGAGACGGCGTGGAGGGGTGGTTAGGCGAGGTGTACGTACTCATAGTCGAACGGTTTGCCGTTGATGCCTTGGCGGGGTGGTGCGATCCAGGCGGCGATCTTGCCGCGTTCGTGTACGGGTTGCATGAGGGAGCGGACGTAGGTTTTGTCGACGCCGGTCGGCAGCCATTCGCCCTTTCGGCGTTCCCATTCGTCGGCCGTGATGGTCTTCCCGTCCGGGGTGACCTCGATGGCTGAGAACGCGCCGACCCGCCGGTTGAATGCGATGCTCGGCAGAGCAAGCCGCTGCGGCAGGCCCGCGCTCTCCAGGATGCGGTTCCAGCGCGTGACGCCGTTCTGGCAGTCGTCGATGTACTCGCGCCGCAGGTCGGTGTTGAGCCCGACGAGCGCCGAGACCTCCGCCTGGCCGATCTCGCCGTCCACGACCGTGTCCACCAGGATCGCGTCGTCGGTCAGCTTGTGGTCGTCCTTGCGTCGGGTCTCGGCCCAGCGGCCCTTGATCCCGGCGGTGTAGTAGTTCGCGACGTTCGTCGAGGTCTCGGAGCCGAACAGGTCGAGCGAGACCGAGTAGTGGAAGTTCAAATACTTCTGAATGGTCGTCAAGGGGATTGCCCCGTGGGCGACGACTTCGTCGGTGTCGTTCTCGCACATCAGCTGCGCGGTGCGCTCGACGACGCGGTCGATGCCGGTGGTGCCGACGAACATGTGGTGAGACTCCTCCTTCAGCATGAACTCGCAGGTGCGCGAGAGCGGGTCGAAGGCGGATTCCTTGAGGGTGCCGAGCTGGTATTTGCCGTCGCGGTCGGTGAAGTAGGTGAACATGAAAAAAGACAGCCAGTCCGGGGTTTCTTCGTTGAAGGCGCCGAGGATGCGCGGCGAGTCCTCGCTGCCGGAGTTGCGGTGCAGGAGCAGTTCGGCTTCTTCGCGTCCGTCGCGGCCGAAGTAGGCGTGTAGCAGGTAGACCATGGCCCACAGGTGCCGGCCTTCTTCGACGTTGACCTGGAACAGGTTGCGCAGGTCGTAGAGGCTGGGGGCGGTCGCGCCGAGGTTGCGCTGCTGCTCGACCGAGGCCGGTTCGGTGTCGCCTTGGATCACGATCAGGCGGCGTAGGTCGGCGCGGTATTCGCCGGGGACTTGCTGCCAGGCCGGTTCGCCGAGGTGTTGGCCGAAGCCGACGCGCCGGTCCGGGTCGCGTTCGGCGAGGAAGATTCCCCAGCGGTAGTCGCGCATCGCGACGTGGCCGAAGTGTGCCCAGCCCTCGCGGCCCACGTTGATCGCGGTGCGCAGGTACACGTCCTGGGTGGGCAGCGTCGGGCCCATTGATTCCCACCAGGACAGGAAGTTCGGCTGCCAGGATTCGAGGGCGCGTTGCAGTCGGCGGTCCTCGTGCAGGTCGACGTTGTTGGGGATCTTCTCGGAGTAGTCGGCGGCGGTCGTGGTCATCGCGATCACACTCGCTTGCGGTCGAAGTCGGCGCGCTTTCCGGTGCCGTACGCGCGCAGCGCGCCGTCGGGGCCGGAGGCGTTGGGTCGGGTGAAGATCCAGTTCTGCCAGGCGGTCAGCCGTCCGAAGATCTTCGTTTCCATCGTTTCCGGGCCGACGAAGCGATAGTTCGCCTCCAGACCCGTCAGGGCGTCCGGGCTGAAGCTGTTGCGTTCCTCGACGGCGATGCGCACCTCTTCGTCCCAGTCGATGTCGTCGGGAGCGAAGGTGACCAGGCCCAGCCGCTCGGCCTCCTCGGCGTTCAGCGCCTTGCCTTCGGCGCTCTGCGCGGCCGCCAGCGCGTCGGGGTCGCCGAAGAAGCGGGTCTGCAGGCGCGTGAGGTCGTTGCCCATCGGCAGCGGCCCGAGGTTCATCGGGCCGAGGGTGATCGCGGCGGGTTCGGCGCCCGGATCGATGTCCTCGAACACGCCGAACAGCTGGTAGCTGCGGTCGGCGGCGAGCGCGAGTTCCAGCAGCGATCCGGCGAAGGCGCTGCCCGGTTCGATCAGGGCGATGATGCTGCGGCTGGTCACGTCCAGGCGCTTGAGGGTGCGCTTGAGGTAGAGGCGGATCTCGTTGGCCAGCCAGTCGTCCGCGTGCTCCAGCAGCAGCGCGTCGTACGCCAGCACCCGGGCCGCCTCGCCGCGCGTGCGGACGACCCAGGTGCCGATCTCGTTCTCGTTCGTGCGCAGGTCCAGGATCAGGTCGTCGAGCTCGCGCGTCATGGCGAGGGTCCAGAAGTCGGCGCCCTGCTCGTGCAACGCGGCGATATCTGACGGCGCGTCCGAGTCGGGCCCGAGCACAGTGATTTCCGCGACGCCGCGCGCCCGGTCGATCCGCGCGCTGACGTAGCGGTACTCGATCTCGTCCTGGGTCCGGGACTTGACCAGCTCGGTCAGCTGTACGCCGTGTCCCTCGATCGGCCGATTCGAATGCCCGGCGATCTCCAGGGCACGTTCGGCGACGGCCGCCTCCCACTTCGGCCGTGGGACCGCCTCGTCCACCAGCCGCCAACCCACGGCCTTCGCGCCGCCGACGCCCTCGGAGCGCGTGGAGAAGTAGTCTGCGATATCGCGGCGCACGTGCCGCTTGTCGACAACGCGCGTGAGTCCGCCGGTTCCCGGCAACACCCCGAGCAGCGGCAGTTCCGGCAGCGAGACCACCGACGAGCGGTCGTTGACCAGCATGATGTGGTCACACGCCAGCGCCAACTCGTAGCCCCCGCCGGCCGCCGTGCCGTTGACCGCCGCGAGGTACCTCTGGCCGGAGTGCGCGCTCGCGTCCTCCATGCCGTTGCGCGTCTCATTGGTGAACTTGCAGAAGTTCACCTTCCACGCGTGCGCCGAGCCCGCCAACATCCGGATGTTCGCGCCCGCGCAGAACATCTTCTCCTTGCCCCCGGTCACCACCACCGTGCGCACCTCTGGGTGCTCGAAACGCAGCCGTTGCACCGCGTCGTAGAGCTCGATATCCACCCCCAGGTCATACGAGTTCAACTTCAACTCGTAACCGGGCACCAGGCCACCGGCCTCATCCACATCCATCGTCAACGTGGCCACCGGACCGTCGAACGTCACCCGCCAATGCCGATAACGGGACGGCTCGGTACGGAACTCCACCTGCGCGGCGGCCTCGGTCATGGGTCATCCTCCACGTCTCGGTCTATCGAATACTCTACAAACTAACGCCGTAACGTCAATAGTTCGTAGACTATTGGAAGGATCCGCAGGTCACGTTCGGGAATCGTGGGTCTCGAGGGCCTTGCCGGAACGCTCTTATTGGACCAACGCGGTCGTCGTCAGCACGATCGCCGCGTCCTCGAGCGCTTCGAGGCTGTGCCGCGCCTGCGGGGCGATGAGCAGGTCCCCGCTCATCCCCTCCCAGGAGTTCTCGCCGCTGCGCAGTCGCACGCGGCCGCGCAGCACGAACACGCTCGCCTCGCCCGGGTTGCCGTGCTCGGACATCTCGGTTCCGGCGCGCAGCGCCACCAGCGTCTGCCGCAGCACGTGCTCGTGACCTCCGTAGACGGTCTCCGCGCTGCGACCGGCGGGGGATGTGGCGGCCCGTTCCAGGTGCTCGCGGGCCAGGGCGTCGAGGGAGAACTTCTGCATACCACCGAGTCTTGCACGGGCTCCGTGGATCTTCCCGGCGACACCGCAGGCCGCTATCCGCTGGCGCGATCGGCGCGTGACACGGGAGACTCGTGCGGCGCGAGATTCGTACGGCGCCGAAGCCGTCAGACGGGAGACGCCGCGGTGAGCTTGAGTCCTTCCGGTCCGATCAGTCCGACGCAGCGCGACCTCGGCGAGGTCGAGATCGCGCGGTACGTGCGTGATGCCTTCGGGCCGGGTGTGGAAGCCGTCGCGATGGCGCCCCTTTCCGGGGGCGGATTCGCGTCCGTGACCCGGATCGACTTGTCCGACGGGCGCAGTGTCGTGCTCAAGGTCGGGCCGTCGGCCGGGACGGGCATCCTCGCCTACGAGGACGGCGTCGTCGGCGCTGAGGCGCGGTATCTCCAGTTGGTCGATCGGCATCTTCCCGGCGCGCCGTTTCCGAGACTGCTGCACCACGGCGTGGACGCGTCACCTGGCGGCAGCGAGTGGCTCATCACGGAATTCCTGCCGGGCGTCGCGCTCACGGCGGTCGAGCAGGAAGCAGACCAGAACGCCGTCCGCGCCGATCTCGGTGCCACGGTCGCCCGCCTGCACACGATCACTGGCGCGCACTACGGCTACGACGGATGTCGTGCCTCCGGACGGACGTGGCACGAGGCGTACGCGGCCATCATCGAGTCCTTGCTCGACGACGCGGTTCGATGGAACGTGCGTCTCGTCGCCCCGCCCGAGCGCGTGCGTGCGGCGGTGGCCCGTGGCGCCGACGTCCTGGACGAGGTCGACCGGCCGGCGCTGCTGCACTTCGACCTCTGGGACGGCAATGCGCTGTGCGCCGCGGACGCGGACGGCCGATGGGGCCTGGCCGGGCTCGTGGACGGTGAACGGTTCCTGTTCGGCGATCCCTTGGTGGACTTCGTATCCCCGGCGCTGTTCCGAAGGATCGAGCAAGAGCCGGAGCATCCGTTCGTCCTCGGATACGCCTCCGTGGCCGGACGCCCGGTGACGTTCACCGCGCGAGAGTGCCGCAGGCTGGAGCTGTACCGGCTGCACCTGTACCTGCTGATGACGGTCGAGATGCCCAGCCGCGGGATGACCCGGGGGAACCAGCCTTGGCGATTCGACCGCCTCGAAACGCTCCTGCGCGATTGCCTGGACGTCATCGAGTCCTGGGACGCATGAGGATTCCTGGCGAGCGACCCTGAGCAGGAGCGCGTGCCGGTGCTCGGAATCCGGGCGTCGGCACGCACTTGCCTTGGTCTGCTCTGCCTAGTTGGCGCCGACCACCTGGAAGCTCGTGTTGACGAACACATGGTGCGGCCAGTTGGCGCCGATGGTGTGGACCTCGTACGTGCCGTCACTCAGCTGGACGACGCGGTCGACGAGCACGCCCGGGTAGGCGGCGAGCGCGGCCACCGTCGCCTGGTTCGCCGTGCTGCCGGTGACGATCGTGCCCTGACCCTCGGTGTAGTCGGCGGGAATCGTGCCGACGGATTTCGCCGTGCTCGGCGATCCCTGCTGGAACGCCTCGACCGCCGAATTGGCCGTGGTGTACGGGCTGTTCGCCGGCTCGATCGTCACCTGCGTGGCGCTGATCGTCGTGCTGTTCACGGTGCCGAGCACGAGCACCGGCGTGTTGGTCGTGATCGCGCTGGCCGTCGTCGAGCTCGAACCGTTCTCGTACGTGGTGGACGAACTCTCGTTGACGGTCACCTTCTGGCCGTCGGTGGTCGTCAGCGTGAAGCTCGAACCCGACACGCCGCTGACCGTGCCCGAGGTGCCGCCGGGCTCCGGTCCGGAGCGGGCGTTGGATCCGCCCCCCGCGCCCCCCGCGCCGCCCGAGGCTCCGGCGAAGGGGAACGACGCGGCCGTCGTCGTGCTGCCCGACGAGCCGGAGGTGGCGGCGAAGCCGATGGAGATCCCGGCCGCCACGCACACCGCCAAGGCGCCCGCGATCACCACGTTGCGCCTGCGCGAGAACAGCCGACGCAGTCCGGACTTCTGCTGCTCCGGCCCGGACGCGGGCACGAGCCCGGGCTGCGGCGCGTTCAGCGGCGGCCGCGGGCCGTCCGGCGCGTTCATCGCCGCCTGCTGCGCCGCGTTGAACTGCTGCGGGCCGTTGACCGTCGGCTGCGGGCCGTCCGGCGAGTTCAGCGGCGGCTGTGCGGCCGCCGGTGCGGTACCGTCTGCCCCCTGCTCTCCGTAGGGGCCGGTCGGAACGGAGTCGTTCATCGTGAGTCACCCTCTCTATGAGCTGCCTACAAACTAGAGGATGCCCAGCGATTCTCTGTTCCGGATGGGGCTGGAATATGAAGTTTCTTAGAAACGCCGCGCTCCCCCGGTAGCGCGGCCGCGGGAACTTCGTGCCGTGAGCAGCGGGTTGTGCGAGATCTCGGCGAGCGTGCCGAAGTACGCCCGCAGCGCCGCCCGGGATCCTGCATCCGCAGCGTCCCCGGTCAGCTCGGCCGCCTCACCCTGGTCCAGCGCTGTCGCCTCGCGCTGGTCCGGCGCTGTCGCTCGCACTAGTCGAGCGCTGTCGCCTCCTGCTGGTCGGGCGCGGTCGCCTCACTCTCGTCCTTCCAGCGCGGCCGCCTCACTCTCGTCCAGTGCCGCTGCCTCGCGCTGGTCCAGTGCGATCGCGTCGGCGGCGGCCTGGACGCGTGGCAGCAGCTTGACCAGGCGGTCTCGGTCCCAGCGGGTGTTTGGGCCGGCCACGGTGAGCGACGCGTCGGCGCCGCTGCCCACGGCCACGCCGATCGCGCACACTTCGGGCATGTGCTCGCCGAGGTTCAGCGCGTAGCCGCGTTCCCTGGTCCGCGCCAGGTCGAGCTCGAGTTCCGCGAGGTCGGGCACGGTGAAGCGGGTGGCGCGGGCGAGGCCTTCCGCGTAGAGGCCGCGCACGACGGCGAAGGGCAGCCTGGCCAGCAGTGCCTTGCCGCCGGCCGTCTCGTACGCGGGGATGCGCGCGCCGGTCCGGGTGGCCACGCGCACCAGTTGGCGTGACTCGACCCCGTCGAGGAAGAGCGTCTCGGAACCGTCGAGCACCACGAGGTTCACCGTCTCGCCGAGCTCGGTGGACAGCCTCTGCAGGTGCGGGTGGGCGGTCGCGACCAGGTTCCGGCCGATCGGTCGGCGGCCGAGTTTCAGCGCCGCCGCGCCGAGCCGGTAGCGGCGCGAGCCCGCGTCCTGCTCGACGAATCCGTGCAGGCCCATGATGTGCAGCAGCCGGTGCGCGGTGGAGACCGCGACGTCCAGCTCCCGGCTCAGATCGGTCACCCGCATCGAGTCGTGCGCGGCGAGCAGCAGCAGGGTGCGCAGGGTCTTGCTCACGGTATCGCTCGTGCCCAGATCTTTCGACATGGTCGAAATATTACGCCCCCCTCTTTCCCTGAGGGAAGCTCACAAATACGCTCATGTGACTGCAGAGGGGCCAACCGTGGTCGCCACCCGTTCTGGCTCCTCTGCCAAATCCTTCGGTACTGTCGAAACGAGAGTGGGCCCGCGGATGAAGATCGCGGTCAGAAGAACCTACTTCGGGGACCGGCTCTGCTTCCCCGGCATCGTGCCGCACGCGCTGCTCGACCTTCGCGCCGCCCACACGCGTCGGCTGGTGCTCGAGGGCGTGTGCCGCGCGGACGCCGTGGCGCAGGCCGAGCGCGCGATCGCATCCGATCTGCCCGCGCTGCTGCGCGACGACCCGGAGCTCACCGAGGTGCGTCGGCTCCACGAGTGGGCCGCCGAGCGGGCCGGCAGCGGTGACCTGCACGACGGGTGCACATGGTTGCACGTGCCCAAGCTGCTCGGCCCGCCGGTCGGCTCGCCGCGCATGGTCTGGGGGATGAGCGGCAACTATCCGCGTCAGCGCCCGAATACGGCGGACCCGAGCCGGCCGGATCGACCCGAGCCGGACGGTCCACCGGCCCCGCGCGGCTTCGTCAAGGCGCCCGGCTCGCTCGCCGGCGCCTATGACGACATCCGCTATCCGGCTATCAGCTCCCATGTCGAGCCGGAGATCGAGCTCGCGGCCGTCATCTCCCGGCGCTGCCGCGGCCTGAAGCGCGAGGACGCGATGAGCGCCGTCGCCGGCTACGTCGCGTTCTGCGATCTGAGCGCCCGCGATATCGGCGCGCAGGACCGGCACCTGCTCGACCGGGCCAAGGGCTTCGACACCTTCGGCATCGTCGGGCCCTGGTTCGTGACCGCCGACGAGATCCCCGACCCGCACAAGCTGCGCGTGCGCTGCTGGGTCAACGGCGAGGAGCGTCAGGACGGGAACACGAGTGGGATGCTGCACGACATCCCCGAGCAGCTGGCCTGGCTCAGCTCGGCGCTGACCCTCCGCCCCGGAGACGTGCTGTCCACCGGCACGCCGGCCGCCGTCGCGCCGATCGTGCCCGGCGACGTGCTGCGCGGAGAGGTCGAGGGGCTCGGCGTGATGGAGAACGCCGTGCTGCGGCAGAGCGCGACGGCCGCGCGTTCGATCGAGGGCGGCGGGGGCACGTCATGGTGAGCACGGTGCGGGAGGCCGCGTTCGAGGTGATGCGAGGCTGCGGGTTCGACCGCGTCTTCGCCAACCCGGGCTCCACCGAGATCGCGTTCCTCGCCGACCTGCCCGAGGACTTCGCCTTCGTACTCGCCCTGCACGAGGGCTCCGTGGTCGGCATGGCCACCGGCTACGCGCTCGCCACCGGCCGGCCGGCGCTGGTGAATCTGCACACCACGGCCGGACTCGGCAACGCGGTCGGCGCGATCGCCACCGCGCGCACGAACCGGGCGCCGCTGGTCGTCGTGGTCGGCCAGCAGGACCGTCGTCACCTGGCCCTCGAGCCGTTCCTGGCCGGTCGGCTCGACGGGCTGGCCGGCGGCTACCCCGTGTGGACCGCGCAGCCGACGCTCGCGCAGGACGTGCCCGCCGCGCTGCTGCGCGCGTACCACGAGGCCGTCGAGCACTCCGGGCCCGCGATCGTGGTCGTGCCGATGGACGACTGGAGCGCGCCCTATGACGATGAGCGCGAACTCGCCGCGCCGCTCGCGCTGGTCCGCTCTCCCCGGCAGGGCGAGTCGGCGGTCAGGGATCTGACATCGCTGCTCGATGTGGCGGAGCGGCCGATGATCGTGGCCGGGTCCGGCGCGGACACGCCGGAGCGCTGGGCCGCGCTCGTCGCCCTCGCCGAACGGCTCGGCGCGCCGGTGTGGCAGGAGGCCTTCGGTGCGCGCGCCGGATTCCCGCAGGACCACGCGCTGTTCGCCGGGCATTTGCCGCCGGGTCGCAGTGGCCTTCGATCGACGCTCGACGGGCACGACTTCGTGCTCGTCGTCGGCGCGCCGGCCTTCCGGCTGTACGGGTACGAGGCGGGTCGGCTGGTGCCGGACGGGACCACTGTCGCAGTGCTCTCCGACGCCGCCGACGAGCTGCACCACAGCGCCGCCGACCTCGCCTTCCTCGCCGATCCCGCGTTCGTCTGCGCGGACCTGGCTCGCCGGCTGCGCCAACGTCCTGCGGCGTCGGACGAGCGTCGTCGACCGGCCGCCGCGTCGCCGTCGGACGGCTCATTGACGGCCGTGCGCGTCTTCACGGCGCTTGCCGAGCGGTTGCCGCGCGATGCGGTCGTCGTCGAGGAGACGCCCTCCAGCAGGCCTGACCTGCACCGGCTGCTCCCGGCACGGTCGTCCGGCGGTTTCGTCAGCGCGGCGATGGGAGGGCTCGGATTCGCCCTGCCCGCCGCCGCGGGCCTGCGCATGGGCAACCCGAACCGTCCCGTCGTGGCACTTCTCGGCGACGGCTCCTCGCTCTACGCGATCCAAGGGCTCTGGAGTGCAGCGCGCTACGAATGCGGCGCGCTGTTCATCGTGCTGACGAACGGCCGCTACGCGGTGATGGACCAACTCGCGGCCGAGCACGGCGGCAAGCCTCCGTGGCCGGGATTCGCAGAGATCGATATCGCCGCGCTGGCCGGCTCGCTGGGCTGCCCCTCGCGGCGCATCACCACGCACGCCGAACTGCTCGCAGTCCTCGACGAAGTCATCCCGACCCTCGCCGCGCGCAACGATCCGTTGCTCCTCGACGTGCGCGTCTCCACCGATTGAAAGGCGAACCGATGAGCCTGCTCAACGAAGACATGTGGCAATCGAAGATTTTCAGCGACGGCTGGATCAAGGCCGAGGGCGGTGACGCGGCCGTCGTCGAGCCCGCGACCGGCGCCGAGATCGGCCGGATCGGCATCGCCGACGCGGAGGACGTCGCCGCGGCGGCCTCCGCGGCGGCCACGGCCCAGCGCACGTGGGCCGCGTTGCCCTACACCGAGCGCGCCGCGGTGCTGCGCCGGGCCGGGCAACTCTGGGAGCAGCACGCGGCCGAGGTCGGTGACTGGCTGGTCCGCGAGGCCGGGTCGATCGCACCCAAGGCAGGGTTCGAAGTCGCTACCGCCGCGCAGGAGTGCTACGAGGCGGCCGCGCAGGCCTCCCAGCCGTACGGTGAGGTGGTCCGGACGGCGCGCCCGCGGCTGAGCCTGACGCGGCGGCTGCCGGTGGGCGTGGTCGGGGTGATCTCCCCGTTCAACTTCCCGCTGATCCTCGCCATCCGGTCGGTCGCACCCGCCCTCGCCCTGGGCAACGCCGTGATCCTCAAGCCCGATCCGCGCACCGCGGTCGGCGGGGGAGTGGCGATCGCCCGGATCTTCGAGGAGGCCGGGCTGCCCGACGGTCTGCTGCACGTGCTGCCCGGCGGCGTGCCCGCGGGTGAGGCGCTGGTGGCCGACCCACGCGTGCGCGTGATCAGCTTCACCGGATCGACGGTGGCGGGCCGCCGCGTCGGCGAACTCGCCGCGCACCACCTCAAGCGCGTCCACCTGGAGCTTGGTGGCAACTCCGCCGTCATCGTGCTCGAAGGCGCGGACCTCGAGCGTGCCGCGAGCGCAGGTGCCTTCGGGTCCTTCAACCACCAGGGCCAGATCTGCATGACCACCGGTCGTCATCTCGTGCACGAGAGCCTCGTCGATCAGTACGTGAATCTGCTCGCTGAGAAGGCCGGGCACCTTCCGGTCGGCGATCCGGCGCGCGAGCAGGTGGCGCTCGGTCCGGTGATCGACGAGCGCCAGCGCGACAAGATCCACCAGGTCGTCACGTCGAGCGTGGCGGCGGGCGCGCGGCTGGCCGCGGGCGGCACCTATGAAGGGCTCTTCTATCGGCCGACCGTGCTCGCCGACGTCACCCCGTCCGTTCCCGCCTTCCAGCAGGAGATCTTCGGCCCGGTCGCGCCGGTCGCCTCGTTCTCGACGATCGACGAGGCGGTGAGCCTGGCCCGCAGCACCGAATACGGGCTCTCCCTCGGCATCCTCGGCGACGACTTCGACGCGGCGCTCGCCCTGGCGGACCGGATCCCGAGCGGACTCGTGCACATCAATGACCAGACCGTCGACGACGAGGCGACCGCACCCTTCGGCGGTGCCGCCGCCTCGGGCAACGGCGCGCGCTTCGGCGGTGCCTCGGCCAATATCGAGGCCTTCACCGAGACCCAGTGGCTGACGCTGCAGGGCTCGATCACCCCGTACCCGTTCTAGGCCCGTGAGGCAAAACGAGATGACCAAGCCCGTCCTGCAGATCGTCGTCGGCAGCACCCGGCCCGGCCGCGTCGGTTCGGCGGTGGCCCAGTGGTTCCACGGCCTCGCGGTCAAGCACGACGAGTTCGCCGTGCAGATCGTCGAACTCGCCGATGTCGATCTGCCGCTCTACGACGAGCCGAATCCGCCGCGCCAAGGCCGCTACGTGCACGAACACACCAAGCGCTGGAGTCAGATCGTCTCCGCCGCGGACGCGTTCGTGTTCGTCGTGCCCGAGTACAACCACGGATACAACGCGGCGACCAAGAACGCCCTGGACTTCCTGCACCGGGAGTGGCGCGGCAAGCCGGTCGGCTTCGTCTCCTACGGCGCCGCGGCGGCCGGGGCCCGCGCCGTGAGCGGCCTGCTGCCGGTGGTGACCGCGCTCGGCATGGTCCCGTCCGGCAACGCGGTGACGATTCCGCAGATCGCGCGGGCGGTGCAGCCGGGCGAGCCGTTCACCGGCAACGAGCGCGCGGACGAGGGCGCCGGGCTCCTGCTCGACGCCCTCAGCAGGCTGACGACCGCCCTCGGCACGGGACCGGTGATGGAGCGGGAGCGGCGCTGATGTCGGCAAGTGCCTCAGGCCTCCTTCCGGAGCACGAACCTTCAGCACAGACCGCCGTCACCACTTCCACCACCGAGTCAATGTCGACCAAGGGGTGTACCGACAATGGAAACAACTCGCGCACCAAGCACTGAGGCCACCGCCCGCCGCGGGGCCGCGCTCGTCATCTGCCTGATCGGCGGGTTCCTGACACTGCTCGACGTGAGCATCGTCGCCGTGGCCCTGCCGTCCATGGAGAAATCCCTCCGCATGACCACGGCCGAGGTCTCCTGGTCGGTCTCCGGATACTCCCTCGCCTTCGGGCTCGTCCTCGTCCCGGCCGGACGACTGGGTGACCTGTTCGGCCGACGCAGGCTGCTGCTGCTCGGCCTGTTCCTGTTCGCCGCCACCGGAATCCTTTGCGGCGCCGCCACCAGCGGAGCGATGTTCGTCTTCGCCCGGCTGGCCCGCGGCGCGTCGGCCGGCCTGATCGCGCCGCAGTCCGTCGGGCTGATCCAGCAGATGTACCCGCCGAAGGAGCGCGGCCGCGCCTTCGGGCTCTACGGGGCCACCGTGGGCGTCTCGACCGCCATCGGCCCGATCGTCGGCGGTGCGATCCTCAACGGCATCGGCGGCCACGACGCATGGCGGTACGTGTTCTACGTCTTCGTGCCGATCGCGGTGGTCGCACTCGTGGCCGGCTGGTTCGTCCTTCCGCGGGACCGGACCAGGTACCAGCGGCACAGTCTCGACCTCGTCGGTACCGCCCTGCTCGGCGCGGCCGTGGTGCTGATCATGCTGCCGCTGATCGACGCGGAGGGCGCCAAGTCCCAGCCGGGCTGGTGGCGCCTCGCGTTGGGTGTCGTGCTGCTGGCGGGCTTCTTCGTCTGGGAGCGCGTGCTCGACGCTCGTGGCGGTATGCCGCTGCTCGCGCCGAAGCTCGTGGCGATCCGCGGCTATGCGGTCGGAACGGCCATCGGCACGACGTTCTACGCCGGATTCACCGGGATCTTCCTGACCTTCTCCCTGTTCTTCCAGCAGGGGCTGAAATTCACCCCGTTGCACGGAGCACTGACCACGATCATCTTCGTGATCTCCTCGGCGGTCTTCGCGGTCGGCAGCGGACGCCTGGTGAACCGCTTCGGCCAGCGGATGGTCGCCGTCGGCTGCCTGGCCGTGGCCGTCGGCCTGTTCGTCACCGGACTGGAGCTGCGGAACCTCAACCCGAGCGGCGCGGCGGCCACGCTGGCCCTGCCGCTGCTGATCGCGGGCATCGGCAGCGGACTGGTCATCGCCCCGAACCAGACGCTGACGATGCACAGCGTCCCGCGCGAGCAGGGCGGTATGGCCGCCGGCGGCTTCCAGACCGGCCAGCGCGTCGGCACCGCGATGGGCACGGCGCTGGCCGCGACGCTCTACTTCGGCGAACTCGCGCGCTCGCACGGCAATTTCCACGAGGCCGCGCAACTGAGCCTGTTCGGCTCGGCCGCCATGGCCGCGCTCACCTTCCTGATAGCCACCGCGGACATCCTCATCCCGCACCGTGCGCCCGCCGACCAGCCCACCCCGCTGGTCCACGCCGCCGGGGCCGGATCCGCCTGACCGGTATTCCAGGTTCCGATCCGCGCGATACTGTCGCCATGCCCCTCCAGGTAGCCGTCTGCGGACCGTCCGACGCCACAGCCGAAGAACTCGGCCAGGCTGCCGAGGTCGGCCGCCTCCTCGCACAGCGCGGCGCCGTCGTGGTGTGCGGCGGCTACGGCGGCGTCATGGGCGCCGTTGCGCAGGGCGCGGCCCGGGCGGGCGGGATCGTCGTCGGCATCCTCTCCGGCCGCGACCGAACAGGCGCGAACCCGCACCTCTCGGTCGCACTTCCGACCGGCATGAGCGAGGCACGCAACAACCTCGTGGCCCAGGCCGGCGACGCCCTGATCGCGGTCGGCGGCTCCTGGGGCACCCTGTCAGAAGTGGCACTCGCCGTCCGCCGCGGCACAAGCCGCGTGGTCAGCCTCGGTGGCTGGCGAGTACTCGACGCCCACGGCGATCAGGTCCCCGGCATCCGCTACGCCCCAACGCCGCACGCCGCGGTAGCAGCAGCGCTGGACTGACGCCTCGCTGCTCGACTCACGCCGACGTCACGCTGACTTCAACTCGTAGCGGAAGCGGCGCGGAACTCCAGGGGCCATGTCACGGCTCATCAGCATCACGGCCGTCTCGAAGGGCACGTCGTTCGCGGTGTAGCTCGTTCGGGTGAGCTCGATGACCGGCGAGTCCGGCAACACGTCGCGCAGCTGCGGCGGGGTATCGACGACGGCGATCTCCTCGACGTGGCGCGTGGCCGAGTAGCCGAGGTCGGCGAGTGCGCGGAGAGCTCCACCCTTGATGGGGCGATTCTCGGCGAGGACCGTGCCGTTCGCGATCGCCGCCGGGTACCACGAGTCCGAGATCTCGACAGGCCTCTCGTCGAGCGTGACGACGCGGCGACGCAGAACGGCCTCGCTGCCGGGATCCGCACCCAGCAGGGCACTGACACGGGCGGGCGGCACCTGGATCTCGACGAGGACCAGCCGATGGCCACCGACGTGTCCCGCACGGGCGGCCTCTGCCTGCCAGGGATCGGGCGACGTGGCGTCACGCGGCGAGAGATACGGCTGCGACGATGTGATCCACTCTGACATGTCAAACCTTTCGGCCGAGGTCACCCGACTGGATCCTATGCGCCTTGCGATATTGTCAGGAGTCCCATACGGTCTGAGGTAAGGAAGTCCTGACAGGCCACTCGTAAGAGCTCCCTGACGCTGAAGAGGTGCGTGATGGGCTGGATCTATGACGGGGTCCCGGACGAGGAACACGAGGGCCACCCGATCGGCGTGCTGGCCAATGGAGTGATCCCGACGTACGCGGCCGGGCACCAGTGGTTTGAGATGGAGTTCCGGGGCGGCTGGTGGTCGGCGGGCAGTGCCTCAGACGACCCGGGGGTGGAACCCGCGTGGCTGCTGCCGACGTGCGTGTGCGGGTGGCGCGGAGACCGCACTGCCTACGACACGCAGGCGGAGGATGCGGCGCGTGCGCAGTGGGACGCGCACATGGACGAGGTCACCGTCTACCTTCTGACCGTCGCCAAGGCGGGCGAGGTCCTCATCGACACGCTCGATGCCGCGCGAAAGGCGGGCGAGTTCGATGGCAGGCCGCTGGCCGTCATCAAGGCCCTGCGTGTGACGCAGGCGCACGTCGGCTCCCAGGTCACCGCGGCAGTCGGCGCCGCCCGCGCCCGAGAGCTGAGCTGGGAATCCATCGGCGAGGCACTGGGCGTCACCCGGCAGACCGCCCACGAGCGATACCGCGACGTCGCCGCCGCCCCCGCGCAACCGCAATAGACGCGCCGTCTGCGGACGCGGTATCCGTATTCCAAAGATGCGTTCAGATCTTACTTAGAGTGCTGAGTTCTTTGCTGGGACTCGTCTTGACGGCGGCTCGCTCCGGTGAAACGTTGACGGCCAGAACGAGAGGGTTGAGACGGCCTTCCGCACCCACACACACCCACATCCGTCCCGGCAAGACCTTCGAGGAGTTGTTCCATGCTCAGGATGCGCATAGTCTGCGCCGTCGCCACCACGGCGCTGGCGCTGATCGGCGCGACGACGACGACCGCCGCGGCGGCGAGCGCCACGACCACCACAGCAAGCACGGCAAGCCGTGCCACAGTCACCTCGGTCAGGCCGGCCGCGGCGGCGAATCCGACCAGCGGGTACTGGACCGGGACGTGGGCGACCGCGCCGCAGAGCGGGGGCGACACGTTCTCCGGGCAGACGATCCGGCAGGTCGTGCACACGAGCATCAGCGGTACGGCGACGCGGCTGCAGCTGTCCAACGCTTTCGGCAGTTCGGCGCTGACCGTGAGCGACGTGCACGTGGCCGAGGCCGGTTCGGGGTCTTCGATCGTCAGCGGGACCGATCACGTGGTCACGTTCGGCGGCTCGGGCTCGGTCAGCATCGCGGCCGGGGGCACCGGTATCAGCGACAGCATCGCGTTCGCGGTCCCGGCGCTGACGAATATCGCCATCAGCTTCTTTCTGCCGAACAACACCGGCCCGTCGACCTACCACCAGTTCTCCATGGCCAACAGCTTCATCGCCTCGGGGGACGTGAGTGGCGCGGCCGGGTTGTCCAACGCGCAGACCGAGAACAGCTACTTCTTCCTTTCCAGCCTGGACGTGCAGAACGCGAATTCGCAGGGCTCTGTCGTGGCTCTCGGTGCCTCGATCACGGACGGATACGTCTCGACCGTCGACGGGAACGACCGCTGGACTGACGTCCTCGCGTCGCGGCTGAATTCGGCGGGTGACACGATCGGCGTACTGAACGAGGGGATCAGCGGCAATCGGCTGCTGGTCGACGGAGCGGGGCAGAGCGCGCTCAACCGCTTCGCCCGGGACGTGCTCGGCCAGCCGGGCGTGCGCTGGGTGATCTTCTCCGACGATCCGATCAACGACCTCGGCTCGACCAGCCCGCAACCGACCTCGGCGCAGCTCATCTCCGGGATCCAGCAGCTGATCACCGCCGCGCATCAGAACGGGATCAAGTTCATCTGCTCGACGCTGACGCCGTATCAGGGCGCCGGGTACTGGAACCAGTCCGGCGAGACAGCGCGCGACGCGATCGACACGTGGATCCGCAGCGGAAGCAGTGGTTGCGACGGCGTGATCGACCAGGACACGGCGACGCACGACCCGTCGAACCCGACGTGGTACCTGTCGGCGTATGACAGCGGCGACCACCTGCACCCGAACGACGCCGGCTACCAGGCCATCGGCAACGCGGTGAACCTCGGCCTGTTCACCCCGCCGAACGTGCCGGTGATCAGCCTGCGGGCACACGCCAACGGCGACATCGTGACCGCGGACAACGGCGGCGGCTCGGCCCTGATCGCCAACCGGACCTCCGTCGGCATCTGGGAGCAGTTCGACGAGATTTCCCAAGGCACCGGTTACATCGCGCTGCGCGCGCACGCCAACGGTCTGATCGTCACGGCCGAGAACGCCGGTGCGCAGCCGCTGATCGCGAATCGCACCGCGGTCGGCGCCTGGGAGACGTTCCAGCTCGTCCAGAACTCGGACGGGAGCGTCAGCTTGAAGGCCGACGCGAACGGCGATTACGTCACCGCCGAGAACGCCGGCGCGCAGTCGCTGATCGCGAACCGGACCGCGATCGGCGCCTGGGAGGAGTTCGACCTCATCCAGGACAGCTGAATCTCTGGGAATAGAATCTCTGGGAGAACGAACGTCCGCGCGTCTTCCGCTCCCACTGGTGGGGGAGCGGAAGACGCGCGGACGTTGCCGTTCAGCCGTTCAGCCCTCAGCCGATCGCGATGCTGAAGACGTGTATTGCCGGGGTTCCGGAGGTCAGGGCCGAGCCTGCGGGCAGGGTGACCGAGGCGACGGTCTTGCCGGAGCTGAGAGCGAAGTTCTCGGCGAAGATGTCGGCGGTGTGCGTGTACGTCGTGTTGCCCTGCCGGTTCTGGTAGGTCGAGTTGACGGCCACGGTGCCGCCGCTCGGGGCGGAGGTGGAGAACCAGTCGGGGGCGTTCAGCGAGGCGCTCTGCGTGCTCCCGTCGGTATAGGTGATGGTGGCGGTGCCCGAGGCGGGCCCGTAGCTGGCGGAGAGCAGGAATCCGATGTGGGATCCGGACCCTGATACGTCGATCGTCTGACCCTCGGCGACCGTGTTGTCGTTCGCGCCGGCCGCCGCGCCGGGCATCGTGTACGTGAGGCCGCCGCTGCTGATGCTCGCGCCCGGGCCGTCGCCCGCGTTGGTCAGCGCGGTCTCGGAGAAGCTGGCCCCGCCGCCGTCCCAGTCGCCGGGGGCGGTGTTGTTGTCGGCGGTGATGCCCACGTCGTTGAACGAGGCGGCCAGGTTGCTCGCCGCGCTGCCCTTCGGCAGGCCGATCTGCTTGCTGCCCAGGGTCTTGTACGCGCTTGCCTGGGTGCCGGTCACCTGGGCGAACGCGAGTGACGTGGTCGGGTTGGAGGGCTGTTCGACGAGGTAGCTGCTCCCGGCCGTCACCGGCAGGCCGAAGGTGCTCGCGGTGGTCGGGGATACGACGACGGCGCCGGTGGAGCCGTTGACGACCTCGGCCTGGGAGCCGGACCACGGGTTCCGCACGGTCATCGTCGTGGTCGAACCGGCGACGATCGCGGCCGTAGCCAGGGTTCCGCCCTCGACCTGCACGTCCACCTTCGAACCGCCCTGGATGTAGACGGTGCCGGAGCCGTCCCAGCCGGACGGCCAGGCGGGGGCGAAGCGCAGCGTGCCGTCGTAGTCGGTCGCGAGAGACTCGTCGAGGGCCGTGGCCACGGTGGACTGCTGCTCGATGTACGGCTCGTCGCCGACGTTGCCGTTGAAGAGGTTCGCCATGCCGCTGATGTACGCCTGGTAGTTCTCGGTGATCGTCGTCAGGTCGGAGGCGACCTGGCTACCCATGTCGAGCCGCGCGGCGTCGACCGCGTCGAAGCTCCAGTCCGAACCGGCGGAGTTTGGCCGGGAGTTGTAGGTTCGGTCCTCGAGCGCGGTGAGATTGTCGCCGTTGACGACCGTGCTGTCGCCGATCACGCCGTACGGCCAGAGCGGCTCGAGGCCGATGTTCTCGCCGTTGTGCAGCGTCGCGGACGGCTGGTACGAGTCCGCGATCACGTCAGCCCCCTGACTGTCGAGGTTGGCGACCGTGGAGGCGGAGGTCGGCTGCGAGTTGAGCAGCGTCGTCAGGCTGGACTGGCCGGCCCGCGGATACGGCTCGATCTGGTTCTCGGCGGTGCGCAGCTGGGACACCAGCGAGGAGTCGGTGTTCAGCAGCGTCGCGGCCTTGACCACGGCGGGGAACAGGGCCTGGTCGACGGCGATGTCGTCCGTCGGGTCGGTCACCGCCCACTGGGTCTCGTGCGCGTTCGCCGTCGCGTGCAGGAAGCCGTCCGAGCCGACGGACTGGTATGCGAGCAGGAACGTCGCGGTCTGCTCGAGGATCGGATAGTACTTCTGCAGGAAGCTCACGTTCCCGGTGTCCTGATACTGCTGCCAGACCCACAGGGCGATCTCCGCGCCGCTGGTGACGTTCAGCGCGTTGTACGAGGGGCTGGACGCCGTCGCGCACGAGGCGTTCTGCGTGTTGTTGCCGCCGTTGTAGTAGCCGTTGCCGTTGAACCGCATGGTCTCCGGGACACAGGCCCCCGGCTTGCCGCCCATCTGAGCGTTCGTCCAGGACTCGATCGAGGGCAGGTCGTTGAGATACATGTCGAAGATCGGGACGTTCAGGTTGAAGTCGCCCGAGCTGAGGTTCGCGGCGATCTGCCCGCGCAGGTTCCACAGCCAGTACCCGGCCGGGTACCAGTCCTGCTGGTCCTGGTCGAAGGCGAACATGTCCGCCACGCCGGCCTGCGAGCCGGGATACGTGCCGGACTTCATGCTCGCGGCCTCGTCGTACAGGTAGAGCGTGCGCAGGTTCTCCATGTACTGGCCGGTGCCGTCCGAGGAGTTGATCTCGATCAGACCGCTGTTCGCCCAGTAGCCGTTCCACCACGAGGATTGCGTGGCCAGCAGCGACGAGCCGGCGGCGGACGCGTCGCCGCCGATCAGCGACTGGGCGGTGCTCTCCGGATTGCCGCCGGTCCACGAAGGCGCGGCGACGACGACCCGGAACGTGCCGTTGCTGTTCGGCGTGAAGCTGACCTTGACCTGCGTGGAGTTGACCACCGACGTGCTGACGTTCTGCCCGCCCGCGGTGATCGTGGACATCGCGCCGAACGTCTGCCCGGAGTTGCCGGACTGCGAGTTGTCCTGCCAGGTCTGCGCCAGGCTCGCGTAGGCGCCGGAGGTGCTGGCGGACGGGGAGCGGCCGGACCAGAGGCTGAGCGTCGCGGACTGCTGGGTGGACGCGTTCACGCCGCTGACGTCGACGACGAGCTCGTCCTTGCCCGCGGCCACCCAGGCGTTCATCGTGATGCCGCCGCCCGATTCGTGCAGCACTCCGTTGTAGAGATCCAGATTTCCGGAGAAGTTCGAGGCGGAGGTCATGGCGGACAGACCGGGGATGGAGACCTGACCTGGGGAGAGTCGGTACGGCATGGTGTCACTGCGGTTGAGCTGCGCGGTGAATCCGTTGGCCGCCCAGGCCGCCGCGCCCAGCGAGCCGTTGCCGAGCGGCAGGGACTGGGCGGCGGCGGAGTTCGGCTGGCCGAGCACGACGTCGGAGCGCGAGACGACCCCTCCGACGTTCGTGGAGAAGGCGCCGTTCTGCCAGGCGGTGGTCAGCGACGCCGCGGCGGCGGGCGTCGCGGACTGCCAGACGGCGGCGGCCGGCGCGACCAGCGCGACCGCCACGGTGGCTATCAGGATTCTGCGGTAGCGGGACCGGGTGGGCATGGGTCCTCCTGCACGCTTCGTTGCGTTGGGTCTCATGTTTCGCCAAGGCTGACACATCGGAGGTGTTGTAGCGCACTGATCGGGCAGCCGTCCAGACAATCGGGGTGGTTCCGGAACCGTTGGGACACTGGCGATCATAATCATGGGACCTCTAAGCTGGGATGTTGCGTGCGATCCGCCGATTCCAAAGTTTCATTCAAATCTTGCCCTGGCGGATTTGCTTCTTGCGCAAGTGCCTTGACACCGCGTTACAACTGATGCCAGTTTTCGGCCATGCGTAGACGAACCCACCCGCAGGACGGTCGCAAGGTCCGCGGTGTCGCGCGACTCGGCCTGATCGCCGCCACCGCCGCCGCGGTCGCCGCGGCGGGCCTCACCGCCGTTGTGCTCTCCTCCTCGACCGCCCTCGCGGCGGCGCCGTCGGAGTCCGCGTACCAGGCGCCGGACACGCCCTCGCCGAGCGTGGCCGGCGCGACCACGCCGTTCGCGACGTATCAGGCCCCTGAAGGCCAGCTCGGCGGCGGGGCGAGCGTCGTGTCGCTGACCGCCGCGCCGACGTCGCAGTACGACAGTCCGCAGGGCGAGGCGTCCGGGCACGCCTACGTGCAGCTGACCGGCAACGGGCAGTCCGTGCAGTGGACGAACGAGACCGGCCAGCCGATCAGCTTCGTCAACGTCCGTGCGTCGATTCCGGACTCCTCCTCCGGCGGCGGCCAGACCGCGACGCTGGACCTGTACGTGAACGGGACCTTCCGCCAGGCGCTCGCCATGAACTCGCTGCAGAGCTGGCAGTACGAGGGCAACAACAATTACAACGGCAGCGACCAGAACCCCGCCGACGGCAGCCCGCGCAACTTCTGGGACGAGTTCCACGCCTCGATCTCCGGCGCCGCGATTCCGGCCGGTGCGACCTTCTCGCTGCAGAAGGACTCCGCCAACAGCTCGTCGTTCTACTGGATCAACTCGATCGACCTCTGGAACGCGCCGGCCCCGGCCGCGCAGCCCGCGAATTCGATCTCGATCACCAGTTGCGGTGCGACCGCCGACAACACGCCGACCAACGGCTCGGCCGCGGCCGGAGCCACCGACAGTACGGCGGATATTCAGAACTGCATCAGCCAGGCCGAGTCACAGAACAAGATTCTCTGGATTCCGCAGGGCACGTTCTACGTGATCGGCACGAACAGCCTTCCCGTCAGCAACATCACCGTCGAGGGCGCCGGATATCTCTACAGCGAGATCTATCGGGACGTGCCGCTGCCCAACAGCTCGCCCCTCGGCTCGCTCTTCCAGTGCACGTCCTGCCACCTCCAGGACCTGCACATCGACTCGAACTCGCAGAGCCGCGCGACCGTCGACGGTGGCGGCGGTGCCGAGGACACGACCGGCGACAACTGGTCCATCGAGGACATGTGGGTGCAGCACGTCGAGTCCAGCGTGTGGGCTTCGGGTTCCGGCGGCGTGGTCGAGAACAACTTCTTCACCTCGATCTGGGCGGACGGCTGCAACCTCAACAACGTGTCCCTGACCGGCACGTCCGGAAGCAATCTGACCGCCACGAACAACTTCATCCGCGGTACCGGTGATGACGGAATGGCGATCAACTCGGTCGCATACAACGGATCGACGACGTACACGGCGATGACGAACATCACCATGAGCCACAACACGGTCATCGCGGCGTGGGGTGGCAAGGGCATCGGCGTCTACGGCGGTTCCGGCCACCACGTCCAGAACAACTATCTCGCCGACACCGCCCGCTACATCGGTCTCGGCGTGGGACGCTTCGGGGTCAACGGCAGCGACATGACCGGCGCGACCGTCTCCGGAAACGTGGTCGTCCGCTCCGGCGGCAACGCGTACAACCAGGGCCAGCCCGCTCTGCACGTCGGCAACGGCGGCGATGGTCAGAACACGGGGACGGTCTCGAACGCCGTGGTCACCGACAACACCGTGATCCAGTCGGTCTACGACGGCATCGCCTTCTCGACGTCCACCGGCACCACGTTGTCGGACAACCAGGTGATCAACCCGTGGCGCAACGGTGTGGTGATCTCGCCGCCGTACTACCCGGCGCCCTCCGGCAGCGCCACCCTGACGGGCAACTCGGTGACCGGGCTCGGCTCCGGATTCACCGCATTCGCCAACGACTCCAGTGGATTCACGGCGACGACGAGTGACAACAGCTGGCAGAACTCCACGTCCGAGGGCGCGTACGGCGGCTCGGCGGCCGCGGTGCCCGGCACCGTCCAGGCCGAGAACTACGACACCGGCGGCCAGGGCATCGGCTACAACGTCAACTCCGTCAACGGCACCGGCAACAGCTACCGGTCCGACGGCGTCGACTTGGAGGCCACCTCCGACACGGGTGGTGGCGACGACGTCGGCTGGAACTCGCAGGGCCAGTGGCTGCGCTACACCGTCGACGTCGCGACAGCGGGTACGTATACGCTCGGCTTCCGGGTGGCCGCGCCGTCCGCCGTCACGGATGCGCTGCACGTCACCGATTCCTCCGGCACCGACCTGTCCGGCGCGGTGGACGTCGCCGCCACCGGCGGTTGGCAGACCTGGGCAACGGTGACGGCGAGCGTCAACCTGCCCGCCGGCCGGCAGACACTGGTCGTGGACGAGGACAACGGCGGCTGGAACTTCAACTATCTGACGTTCACCGCGGCCGGCGGAAACCCGACCTCGACGCCGACCACGAGCCCGACGCCGACCACGAGTTCCAGCCCGACTCCGACCGGGACATCGAGCCCGACTCCGACTCCGACCTCGACGTCGGGCTCCGGTTCGACCATCAACTCGTCCGCCTGGTACGAGGTGGTCAACGAGAACAGCGGCTCCTGCGCCGACGACGCCAACTTCGGCACGGCCAACGGCGCCATCCTGCAGCAGTGGTCCTGCGGCGGGGCCAACAACCAGCAATGGCAGCTCGCCCCGACCAGCAGCGGTTACTACTCGGTACTCAGCCGCGAGACCACGAGCGCGAATCTGGTCTGGGACGTCACCGGCGGCACGGGTGCCACGTCGCCCGGCACCGGCGTGCAGCTCTGGTCGAACGGCGGCGGCACGAACCAGCAGTGGGAGCCGGTGGCGACCTCAGGCGGGTACTACACCTTCCAGGCGCGCAACAGCGGCCTGTGCCTGACCGTGCCGAACTCCTCGACGGCCAATGGAGTCCAGCTCACCGTCGACACCTGCAACGGCACCTCGAACCAGGCCTTCCGGCTGGTCCAGGAGGCCTGAGGCGGGGCTTGAGCAGCCCGGGGGTCCGGCCGTCACAGGGATCGGCCGGACCCCGGGTCCTTCGCTCGCGTACTTGTCTGCTACTTGTGCAGCGCGACGAAGGCGACGACGGCGACGACCACCACGAGGGCGAGGACGATGCCGATCACCTTGCCGTTGCTGCCGGAACCGCTCGGGGCGGACGCGCGTCCGACCGAGGTCGGGTTCTTGGCTTCGCCGCGCTCGACGAAGGCCTGGAACATCTGGGTGCTGGCGGCGGGATCAAGATCATTGTTGTTCGACACCCCGCCACCCTATGGCGTTTCGTGCCGCCGGGGCCACCGTCGTGGGGGAAGCTTGACGTATGACAGAGATCCTTGACCTGCCCGTCGGCCTCACCGCGACCGGGACACGCACGGAATCCGACGCCATGGGGACGATCGAGGTCCCGGCGGACCGCTACTGGGGCGCGCAGACGCAGCGGTCGCTGATTCACTTCTCGATCGGCGATGACCGGATGCCCAAGGCCGTCTACCACGCGTACGGGCACATCAAGCGGGCCGCGGCGCTCGTCAACGGACGCGCCGGCCGGCTCGAGGACTGGATGGCCCGGCTCATCGCACGGGTGGGCGGCGAGGCGATCGCGGGGGAGCTGGACGATCACTTTCCCCTGTACGTCTGGCAGACCGGCTCGGGGACCCAGTCGAACATGAACGTCAACGAGGTCATCGGCAACCGGGCGATCCAGCTCGTCGGCGGCGAGCTGGGCAGCAAGTCCCCGATCCACCCGAACGACCACGTCAACATGGGTCTGTCCTCGTATGACACCTTCCCGACGGCGATGCGCATCGCCTCAGTGCGCGTTCTGCACGAGCGACTGCTGCCGAGCGTCGAACTGCTCTGCGCGGCGATCGAGGCCAAGGCCGCGGCGTGGCGCGACGTCGTCAAGATCGGGCGCACCCATCTGCAGGACGCGGTGCCGCTGACCGTGGGCCAGGAGTGGACCGGCTACGCGCATCAACTGCGTCGTGCGGCCGAGCAGGCGACTGCCTCCGCCGAGGGCCTGTACGAACTCGCGGCGGGCGGCACGGCGGTGGGCACTGGGCTGAACGCGCCACCCGGGTTCGGCGAGCAGATCGCGGCCGAGATCGCGGCTTCGACCGGCTACCCCTTCCGTACCGCGGCCGACAAGTTCGCCGCGCTCGCCGGTCTTGACGCGATGGTCGCCGCCTCGGCCGGAGTGCGCGGCCTCGCCGTCGCGCTGATGAAGATCGCCAACGACATCCGCTGGCTCGCCTCCGGGCCGCGCGCGGGACTGGCCGAGCTCCGGCTGCCCGCCAACGAGCCCGGAAGCTCGATCATGCCGGGCAAGGTGAACCCGACCCAGTGCGAGGCGGTGGTGATGGTGTGCATCCAGGTGCTCGCCGACGACGGGGCCATCGCCCTCGCCGGTTCGCAGGGCAACTTCGAACTCAACACCATGCGACCGATCGTCATCGCCGACTTCCTGCACTCGGCCACGATCCTCGCCGATGCGTGCCGAACCTTCCGCGAATACTGCATTGAGGGCATCGAGCTGAACACCCGTCAGATCGAGGAGTACCTGGGCCGCTCGCTCATGCTGGTCACCGCGCTCGCCCCGGCGATCGGTTACGACCACGCCTCCGAGATCTCGCACAAAGCCGACCGCGAAGGCACGACGTTGCGCGAGGCGGCGCTGGCCACCGGCTACATCAGCGCGGAGGACTTCGACCGCATCGTCGATCCGCGCGGCATGGTCTGACCGCCGCCCGGAGCGCTAGTCTATTTGCGGACGCAAGCAAATAGGACGTGGAGGCGACGATGATCACTCGGACGCTGGGGACCGGTTCGGCCGCGCTGGACACGGGCGCGCTCGGCCTCGGACTGCTGGGCATGTCAGGGCTCTACGGACCCGCGGAGGAGGCGGAGTCCGTCGCGACGATCGAGGCGGCCGTCGCCGCGGGCGCGGTACTGCTCGACCTGGGGGACTACTACGGCATGGGGAGCGCCGAGATGCTGCTCGGCCGTGCACTGCGGCAGCTCGGGATCCCGCGCGAGTCGGTGCGGATCTCGGTGAAGTTCGGGGCGCAGCGCGGCCCGGACGGTCCGGTCATCGGCGTCGACACGCGGCCCGCGGCCGTGAAGACCGCGTTGGCGTATACGCTCACTCGGCTCGGTGTCGACTACATCGACATCTACCGGCCCGCCCGGCTGGACCCGGCCGTGCCGATCGAGGAGACGGTCGGTGCGATCTCGGAGCTCATCGAGGCTGGCTACGTGCGGCAGGTCGGCCTGTCGGAGGTTGGTGCTGAGACGATTCGTCGGGCGCATGCCGTACACCCGGTGACCGATCTGCAGATCGAGTACTCGCTGATCTCGCGCGGGATCGAGGAGTCGATCCTGCCGGCGACGCGTGAGTTGGGGATCGGGATCACGGCGTATGGCGTGCTCTCGCGCGGGCTGATCAGCGGGCACTGGCGAGCGGAGCAGGCGGCCGGTGCCGGG
>NZ_DASZKT010000086.1:0-4307 GCF_035552695.1 Actinospica sp. | reverse complement strand
CGGAGACGACGTGTTCGGCGGCGACCTGCTCGCGGCCGTCGCCAAGCAGGGCGTGGACGTCAGCCACGTCGCCACACTCAACGGCTCCTCGACCGGGATGGCCTTCATCGCGGTCGAGGAGAGCAGCGAGAACATGATCATTGTCGCGTCGGGCGCCAACCGGCAACTGACCCCGGCGGCACTCGCCGGCCGCGCGGGGCTCCGCGCACTGCTCCAGGACGCGGGAGCGCTGCTCCTCCAGCTCGAAACCCCGCTCCCCGCCTCGATAACGGCGGCGCAGGTCGCCCGCGAGCTGCGCGTCCCCGTGGTCCTCAACGCAGCCCCCTGTCCCCCGGACCCGACCCCGGAACTCGGCCAACTGTTACAGCTCACTGATGCGCTGATCGTCAACGAGTCCGAGGCAATCGCCCTAGCGGGCTCCGCGGACCCGGCCGCGCTGCTCGAGTTGGGACCGGCCGTCGCCATCGTCACCCTCGGCGGACGCGGAGCGAGCGCCGCCGACAAGACAGGCCGCGTCGACGTGCCCGGCTTCGCGGTGCCCAGCGTGGACACAGTGGGTGCGGGCGACACGTTCTGCGGTCAGTTCGCCCTCGCCTTCGCCTCCGGCGCCCCGCTCGCCGAAGCCGTCCGCCGCTCCTGCGCCGCAGGCGCCCTCGCCACCACCACGCACGGCGCGCAATCCGCCGCCGCCACGCCCGACCGCGTCGCCGAACTGCTGTCCCATTGAATTGAGAGGAGTGGACAACGATGCCCACCGTACTTTTGATCGGAACACTCGACACGAAGGGCCGTGAATACGCGTTCGTCCGCGATCGGCTCCACCTGTCCGGCGTGGACACGCTCGTGCTGGATGCGGGCGTGCTCGGCGCTCCCACGGGAGTGGCCGACATCGGCAACGACGAGGTCGCCCGCGCGGGCGGGAGCACGCTGGCAGCCCTGCGCGCAGCACACGACCGTGGCGACGCGGTTGCCACGATGGCACGCGGCGCCACCGCCATCGCCCGCCGGCTCCTCGAGGATCGCCGCATCGACGGGGCCTTCGCGCTGGGCGGGACCGGTGGCACGACGATCGCGAGCCACGTGATGCGCGCGCTCCCGGTGGGCTTCCCGAAGCTGATCCTTTCCACCGTGGCCGCCGGAGACACCAGGCCCTACCTCGGCGGCAACGACATCACCCTGATGTACTCGGTCGTGGACGTCGCCGGGATCAACTCGGTCTCGCGCCCGATCCTTGCGAACGCCGCCGCCGCGGTCGCGGGCATGGTCACCGCGGTGCCGCTGCCATCGAGCCCCGACAAGCCGGTTGTGGCGGCCACGATGTTCGGCGTCACCACCCCGGCCGTCGACGCGGCGCGGGCCCGCCTGGAGGAGCTCGGCTACGAAGTCCTCGTCTTCCACTGCACCGGCGTCGGCGGCATGTCCATGGAAAAGCTCGTCGAATCCGGCACCGTCGCCGGGGTCCTGGACCTCACCACGACCGAGCTCGCCGACGAACTGGTCGGCGGGGTCTTCTCCGCCGGACCGACCCGGCTCACCGCCGCGGGACGCGCCGGCATACCCCAGGCCGTCAGCTTCGGCGCACTCGACATGGTCAACTTCGGGCCTCGCGAGACGGTGCCGCCCGGCTTCGCCGAGCGCCGTCTGCACACGCACAACGCCACCGTGACCCTTATGCGCACCACCCCCGGCGAGAACACCGAACTCGGCCGTCGACTGGCCGAGCGGCTCAACGCCGCCACCGGGCCGGTGAGCGTGCACCTGCCGCTGCGTGGCGTCTCGGCCATCGACTGCGCGGGGGAACCCTTCCACGATCCGGAGGCGGACAAGGCGCTGTTCACGGCGTTCGACGAGACCATTGCCGAGCACGTGACCGTCCTGCGCCGCAACGCGGTGATCAACGATCCCGACTTCGCCGTCGAGATGGCCGACGCGCTTCACGACAACATCCAGAGCCACACCTCAGGGAGGAAGAACCCGTGAGCCGCCAAGAGGTTCTCGCGAGGCTTCGCGCGCAGATCGAGCGCGGCAGCGCCGTCATCGGCGCGGGAGCAGGCACCGGGCTGTCGGCTAAGAGCGTCGAGAGCGGCGGCGCCGACCTCATCATCATCTACAACTCCGGCCGATACCGGATGGCCGGGCGCGGCTCCCTCGCGGGCCTGATGCCCTACGGCGACGCCAACGCGATCGTCGTGGAGATGGCCGCGGAGGTGCTCACCATCGTGAAGCAGACCCCAGTGCTCGCGGGGGTGTGCGGCACCGACCCGTTCCGCGACATCCCGCGGTTCCTGCGACAGCTCGCGGACCTCGGGTTCGCGGGCGTGCAGAACTTCCCCACCGTCGGGCTGATCGACGGGACGTTCCGGGCGAATCTCGAGGAGACCGGGATGTCCTACCAGCTTGAAGTCGAGATGGTCCGCGAGGCCCACCGACTCGACCTGGTCACCTCGCCCTACGTCTTCGACGAGCAGCAAGCCGAGGCGATGACGGACGCCGGGGCCGACATCATCGTCGCGCACATGGGCCTGACCACCTCCGGCACCATCGGCGCGCAGACCGCCGCATCACTCGACGAGTGCGTCACCCGCGTCCAGGCCATCCGCGACGCCGCCGCGGCCACCCGAGGCGACGTGATCGTCCTGTGCCACGGAGGCCCGATCGCGAACGCCGAGGACGCCCAATACGTCCTGTCGCGCACCAAGGGCGTGGCCGGGTTCTTCGGCGCGTCCAGCGTGGAACGTCTGCCGACCGAGGTCGCCATCACCGAGAACATGAGGCAGCTCAAGGAGATCCGTGTCTGATCCGAACACAGAAGTGGAACTCACCGCGCTGAGCGGCATGGGGTCGCGGGACTTCGATCTGGCGGTCGATCAGTTCGCCCGGTGGGGCCTGCGCTGGATCGACGTGTGGGGCACGATCTACGGCAAGTCGGTCGCCGAACTGGATGCCGCGACCGCCGGGCGTGCCGCCGCGGCGATCGAGCGCGCCGGGCTGCGCGCCTACTGCCTGTCCACCCTGGTCTTCAACGAGCACGTGGAGCGCGGCGAGGAAGTCTTCCGCACCGAGCACCTCGGCACGCTCGACCGGACCCTGGAAGCCGCCGCGGTCCTCAAACCCCGCTACGTCCGGCTGATCGCCGGGAAGCTCGACGGAGCCGGGGCCGGATCCACCGTGCCGCGCCTGAAGCGGGAGCACCCGTGGGTCGCCGAGGTCTACCGCGAGGCCGCGCGGCGCATCGTCGACGCGGGATTCATTCCGACGATGGAGAACGAGGTCCACGACTGCTTCCTCGCCCAGCCGCGCGACTTCGTCGACTTCGTGGACTGGGTCGGGCCGCCGGATCAGTTCCGCATCACCTGGGACATCCAGAACGCCTGGCAGATGGGCGCCCCTCCGACGCTCGACGCGTACCGGACACTGCGCCCGCTGATCGGCTACGTCCACACCAAGGGCGGGCGCGCCGCGGACGACGACCCGACCCGGCTCGAATGGAACGTCGGGCTCGACGCCGCCAGTTGGCCCGTGGTCGAGATCATCCAGGCGGTCGTCGACGACGGGGTGTCCCCCGTGATCTGCCTGAACCCCTCGCACGGCACGTGGCGGGCGGACTACGACTACGGCGCACCGGGGGCCTTCCACCCGGACGTCCCGTTCGAGCAGTGGGATATGTCCAAGGTCACCGAGAAGGACCTGCACTTCCTACGCGCCCACATCAAGGGAATCCGAAAATGACCTACCAGCGAAGCTTCGACAAGCGCGTGCGCGTCGGCATGGTCGGCGTCGGCGGGCACGCCTACCGCAACATCCTGCCCGCCCTCAACTTCCTCCCGGTCCAACTCGTCGCCGTCGCGGACGTCAACGAGGAACTCGCCCACCGCACCGCCGCGCAGTACGGCCTCGAACACGGCTACGCGAGCGCGACGGATATGTACGCCCACGAAGACCTCGACGCCGTCCTGATCTGCGTCTCACCGCAGCTGCACCCGGCCCTGGCGATCGAGGCGTTCCAAGCCGGCTTGCACGTGTGGCTCGAAAAGCCCGCCGCCACCACCGTCGCCGAGGTCGACCAGATGATCGCGGCCCGCGGCGAGTTGATCTCCACGGTCGGCTACAAGAAGGTCTTCATGCCGGCCGCGGTCAAGCTCCGCGAGCTCATCACCTCAGGATCCCTCGGGCAGCTCTACACCCTCCTCGCGCAATACCCGCTGAGCATCCCCCTCGGCGGCAGCCCCGCGGACAACTCCATGTGGCTGGCCAACGGCTGCCACCCCGTCTCGCTGCTGCTCAGCATCGCCGGCCCAGCCGCCGGA
>NZ_DASZKT010000085.1:0-2068 GCF_035552695.1 Actinospica sp. | reverse complement strand
CAGTGCCCGCAGTACTGCGGGCAGGTGGAGAGCAGTTCGGCCAGCACCTTGGTGGGGTAGCGGTGGGTCAACCCCTCGACGACCCACATCTCCGCCTCGTGCAGCGAGTCCCGCGTCGCGTACGGGTGGCTCGGCCAGCGCACGTCCCGGTCCGATTTGACCGGGATCATGTACCGGCGGATCGGGTCGGCATAGAACGCTTCGGTCAGTGTTGCTTTTGTCAGGCAGGACGGGTCGGCGTCCGGCACCATCGTGTTGAGCATCTGCGGCGGGACCAGCATGGACATCGTGGCCAGCTGTTCCTGGTCGGCGGCCAGATCGTCGTAGAAGCGCTCGTCGAGCAGCTCCCCCATCAGCGAGCGCAGCTGCTTGATGTTCTTCACGCAGTGCACCCGCTGCCACTGCGCGTCCCGCCACTGGGCCTCGGTGACGTCCCGCCAACCGGGGAACCGTCGCCAGTCCGGTTCGACGAGTTCGTGCCGGACGTACTCATACGGCTGGTGGCCGGCTTGTTCGACAGCGTCGGCCACGGTGGTGGCGCCGCTGGTAAGTTCGACGGCGAGCGTCATACCTTCTCCTCAGCGTCTGGATCGCGTAAATATATTCTGTCACAGCGTCCAGATGACGTAAATCTTATCGCCGAAGGTGTGATCGGATCGGTGGGATACCCGGTGGCAGACTGTGTACACATGACCCGCACGACACTGCTGCTCGGCGGCCGGATCTACGCGCCCTCGGCGCCGGAGGCCACCGCCATGGCGGTCACCGACGGTGTGATCACCTGGATCGGCCTCGACGAACCCGGCCGCGCCATCCACCCGGACGCCGCCATCGTCGATCTCGACGGGCACTTCGTCACACCCGCGTTCGTCGACGCGCACGTGCACGCCACCGCGAGCGGCCTGCTGCTCGACGGGCTCGACCTGCGTGGCTGTGGCTCCCTCGCGGACTGCCTCGACCTGGTCGCCGACCAGGTCGGCGCGCAACCGGGCAGGCTGGTCTGGGGGCACGGCTGGGACGAGACGAACTGGCCGGAACGCCGCCCGCCGACCCGCGACGAGCTCGACGCGGTCTGCGGCGCCGCCCCGGTCTACCTCTCCCGCATCGACGTGCACTCCGCGCTGATCTCCTCCGCGCTCGTCGACCTGGCCCCGAACGCAGCCACCGAGCCCGGCTGGTCGGACCAAGGGCCGTTGACCCGCGACGCGCATCACGACGTCCGCGCCGCCGCACTCGCCGGACTCGACCCGACCCAGCGCCGCGCCACCCAGCTCGGCTTCCTCCGGCACGCCGCGGCCAAGGGCGTCGCCGCAGTGCACGAGTGCGCAGGCCCGAACATCTCCGGGCGCGCGGACCTCGCCGAACTGCTCGAACTCGCTGCCGCCGAGGACACCGTGGACGTGGTCGGCTACTGGGGCGAACTCGGCGAACCCGGTCTCGCCGCCCAACTCGGCGCGGCCGGACTGGCAGGCGACCTGTTCGCGGACGGCGCGTTCGGCTCGCGCACCGCCGCCCTCACCTCGCCCTACACCGACGATCCGGACAACCTCGGCGCCAGCTACCTCTCCGCCGAGCAGGTCGCCGCGCACCTCGTCGCGTGCAGCGAAGCCGGTATCCAAGCAGGCTTCCACGCCATCGGCGACGCGGCCGTATCGGCCATTGTGGACGGTTTCGCGCAGGCCGAGAAAACCGTTGGCCTGACGAAACTCGCGGCGCGCGGGCACCGGATCGAACACCTGGAAATGGTCTCCGCCGAACAGGCGCAACAGCTCGCCAGCTGGGGTGTGATCGCCTCGGTCCAGCCGCTGTTCGACGCGACCTGGGGCGGCGAGCACGGCATGTACGCGCAGCGCCTCGGCACCAAGCGCGCGGCGACGCTGAACCCGTTCGCCGCCCTCGCGTCGGCGGGCGTGACGCTCGCGTTCGGTTCGGACACCCCGGTCACCAACGTCGAACCCTGGGAGACCGTGCGCGCCGCCGTCGCCCACCAGACCGACGGGTTCGGCATCTCGGCGCGGGCCGCGTTCACCGCGCACACCAGGGGCGGTTGGCGCGCCGCGGGCGTACG